>CAZXYV010000374.1:0-2081 GCA_964645025.1 uncultured Dehalococcoidaceae bacterium
CTTGTTCCACATATTTATATGTAACCTCCTTTTGCCATTGACGTTTTCATTCGCTGGTTCATGTTACATACCATCACCTCCGATACTGCCGTATTGATTCGTTTGACCTTGCCATTCGCAATTTAACATGGCAACTACCAGATTGCAATACAAAATTCTCTATGATATCATAGATAAACTCAAGGGGGTATCTTATCTTCTGACTCTAGGCTAGGGTGCCTGTGCGATTTCGTTTTACTGGAGAAATGATAAAATTCGGGATGGTAAATAGCCATGACACCATTGAAACTGGACATTCAGAACCTTATCGTCTTTTATCACGTGGCCAATGAACAGAGCCTGACCTCTGCCGCCGATAAACTATGCCTGTCACAACCGACGGTCACCTACCACATCAGGACTCTGGAAGCCAATATCGGCGTCAAGCTCCTTGACGTTAAGAGGCAGAAGATTTCTCTGACACGCGCCGGAATAGGCCTGCTGAAGTACGCCGAGGAAGTGTACCAGCAGATGGTCGGCGCCGAAAAGTATCTGGAGAATCTGAAAGAGAACAGCCTGCGCGTGGGCATATGCTCCACTTTCAGTTCCACCGTAGCTGCCGCCGCTTCATTATTTGAAGACCTTTATCCCCACGTTAAGCTTATCGTTAAAAACGCTACTTCTTTCGAAATCGCTGAAGATGTTTCCAATTTACAGGTCGACCTCGGCATCGTGGTCAGTATGGGCTATCAAAACCCCAGATTGAAGTCTGTTACGCTCTCAAAAAGAGAGAGGCTGGTACTCGTTGCCTCTCCGTCCAGTCCTATATTTCAAAAGGAACGCCTGGACTTCATAGATATTTGTGGTTACCCGCTGATTACTGGACCGGAGACATCGGCGACACGCCGTATTATTCTCAATAAGCTCAAGGTCAGGGGATGTAATATGCCTGTTCCCATAATCGTGGAAGTAAATAGCCCGGAATGGGGCAAGAGCCTCATAGAAAACGGTAAAGGCATGGGGCTATACCATAAAAAAAGTGTGGATAATGACATCTCCACTGGCAAACTGAAAGTGTTACCATTACCCGGTGAGTTATATGTGGGGGCGGATGTTCTTATCCGCACGGATGCGCCTGAACATTCCATGACAGAGCAATTTATCACACTGGTAAAAAATGAGTTTGAAAATAATCATAATCGTTAATATTTAGAGCTACCATCGGCCTTTTTACCAGGATGCCGATAGGTAGAAATGCAGTTAGAACGGAAGTGGCTGTTTGTGGTGAAGCTCAAAAAGCCGAAAAAGGCAATCATCAATAAAGCCGGGGAGCTGGCTGTAAAATACGAGGCGCAGTATAAGGGCTGCGGCCAGTGTACCTTTTTAGCCATCATCGACGGTCTGAGATGGGGAGGTCTGGAGATTCTCCCGGAGAACGTGGCAGAAAAGTTTTTCTCCGGGGCAATTGGTTTTACAGGCGGTACCAGTATGGTGATCGATGGTACCTGTGGTGCTATAAACAGCAGCATTTTAACGCTGGGTCTGGCTCTGGGGCCTACCCGTAACAGTCAGGACGAAATATCTTTGCGTGCCGTCTGTGCTACCATCAGGGCCAGTCTACTAGATAAATTCTACCGGGAATATAGCTCCATATTCTGCCGTGATATCTTGAACAAATATTTTGGGAAAGTATGGAACCTGACTGATGATAAGGCTAGTAACGATTTCTTGCAGGTGTCCCGGGGATGCGCAATAATACAAACCGTTACATGGACTACAGAAATAATACTGGATGAATTAAAAAAAGGAAATGTGAAAACCTGGTGATTTTACGAATCTTTACCCGGGAAGATATGACCTTGAATTAGAGACTGGTCAGTCCTAACAGATCTCATCATTGTTTGGCACTATGACCTCGTGACAGTCAGGACAACTATTGGGGGCAGGGTCAATTGAATAGCATTAAGCGTCTCCGCTATGAAGATGAAATGAAGCTAAATGACCTGTTGAAAACGAAAGAGAACCTGGCAAGCCTTGCGAACGCCAAGGTCAAACTAGGCCAGCTATATGAGCAGGTATTAGAAAATCTTCAATATGCCACA
>CAZXYV010000375.1:0-2076 GCA_964645025.1 uncultured Dehalococcoidaceae bacterium
CAAATGTCCCCAGGCCAGCAGTTCTGCAATAATTGCGGCGCAACGCTGTGCCCGCATTGCCGCGAACCTCTGCCCAAGAGGTCAAGATACTGTCCGAAATGTGGTTTCCTCTGCGCCACAGGGCAACGTAGTTCAGCCACCAAATCTCCGCCCACCACATCAGCACGACCACAAGCTGCTACCCCTCCAAGAGCCCAAACTCCTCCGCCACAACCCGTCCCGCAAACTGTTATGCGTCAGCAACCACCCGTAGCTCCCACCACACAGCATGAGTATAACTGCCCGAAATGCGGCGCTACCATTGACCCTGAATTGGGCCGCTGTACAAGTTGCGGCTTGCTTTATGGAGGCAGGCACCGGGTGACACAACAGCAAACAACTCCCAAACTACCGGCACGCCCTCCGCTGACACCGAGGCCACAAAGTCCCGCAGCCCAGCAGCCTCCGGGAGCCTATGACACGAGGCCTCAATATAATAGCCCCATTAGTCCTGTTCCATCCGGCTCCGGACAGCGTCCAAGCTACATCTCGCCAGGCGCCATGCCACAAGGCGGCATACCCATACCACGCGCTGTGCCCGTAGCCGCCAGCGCAGCACAAATGCAGGCCAGCCCACCAATGCCGGCAAGCCCATATCCGTATCAGGCAGTGCCTCCTACACCTGTAGAACGGGACATTTCAGTCACCAAAAAAGGGGGATTCCCAGGATTCATTACCACCCTGTTCATTATAATCGTATTAGCTCTCGTCGGCGGCGGCATTTACTACTTCATCAACCAGGCGGAAACACCACTACCATCTAATAACGGCATCACAGATATCACGCCTCTCAGCATCCAGAGCGGCCCTACTTTATCATCAAAAAATGAAACAAGTGCTACCATCGAATGGGAAACAAACGAACCTGCCACGGGTAAGGTTGAGTACGGAACAAGTGAAGCATACGACTCGACCGCTCTGGATACGAATACAACTCTTTCTAAAAGCCACAGCGTCACACTGACCGAACTGGACCCCGGCACAACCTATTACTTCAAAGTAATGTCAAATGATTCCGCCGGAAATGAAATCACAGCCGAAGATGACCTGACAACCTTGGCCACAGCCGATGAAACCCCGCCAACGATTTCCGGAGTCAGTGTTTCTAACATTACCGAATCGAGCGCCATTATCACATGGGAAACGAACGAACGTGCCACCAGCCAAGTCGAGTACGGGATAACTGAAACATACGGCTCAGAAAAGACAAATACAAATCTTACCGAGAGCCACAGTGTCACATTGACCGGGCTGGACGATGGTACAACCTATAACTTCCAGGTAATTTCAAAAGACGCCAGCGGCAATACAGCCACATCAACCAACCAAACGTTCGAGACTGTCACCGCCATACCGGTTGGTTATGAAAAAGGCAACCGCGCCCCCGAGTTCACCTTAAACGACCTGAATGACAATGAAGTGAATTTAATCGATTTCCGGGGCAAGATAGTAATAGTCAACTTCTGGTTTACCACGTGCGGCCCATGCAATGAGGAATTTCCTTACTTGCAGGCAACTTCCGATAACTGGACAGATGACTTAAAAATACTCGCCATTAACTATAAAGATACTCGATCTCGCGTGCTTGAGTGGATAAATAATCAGGAAAAGGAGTACACATTCACAGTCTTGTTCGACCCCAACGGAGCGGTCAACACGCTTTATAACGTTAGCCTTTGGCCTACAACTTTCTTCATCGATGCTGAGGGCATTATTCAGGAAATACAGGAGGGATCTTTCTCCAGCCAAGACGAAATAGAAGACATACTCGATACCCTCTAGTCATTTTCTAACCCATAATGTAGCCCCGAGGCTTTAGCCTCGGGCACCCGACCCTGAAGGGTCGGGGCTACATTTTAGATAACCCCTTTAACTAACAAAGTAGCAGCTTGCTCCCTCAGAATGACGATAAACCACGGTTGCCAAATACAATTCGTTTTCCTATACTAGGATGGTTTTGGAGGGGTGGCCGAGTGGACTAAGGCGACGGTCTTGAAAACCGTTTTCGCGAAAGCGAACGTGGGTTCGAATCCCACC
>CAZXYV010000376.1:0-2070 GCA_964645025.1 uncultured Dehalococcoidaceae bacterium
CCCCGGTGTTTTGGTAATAATCTTATTTCAGGTGGTACTTCCGCGCCAGGGCTTCCAGGCCGGGCATGGAGGCTTCCAGCGTCCGGTCGTCGACGCAGTAGACCAGCCGGAAATACCCGTTTACGCCGAAAGCCACGCCGGGAACCGTCAGCACATGGTACTCCTGCTGTAATTCGTGTACGAAAGCGACGTCGTCCGCGATAGGGCATTTAGGGAAGATATAGAAAGCCCCTTGCGGTTTATTGACCTGGTAGCCCATCCTGACCAGGTTATCGTAGATAAAGTCGCGGTGGCGCTGGTATTCGCTGACGGGGATACTAATGCCCTGGAGATGGCGCACCACGTTTTGCATGAAGGCCGGGGCATTGATAAATCCCAGCACACGGGTGCAAAAGACGAAGCCCTTAATCATATCGTCATGGTGGGAGCTGTCCGGGTGCAAAGCGATGTAGCCGATACGCTCGCCGGGGATGGACAGGTCCTTGGAATGTGACGTGGCGATGATGCTGTGCCGGTGGAAATTCAGCGGCGACGGGTATTTCAGCCCGTCGTAGATTATCCTCTTGTACGGCTCATCGCTGACGATGAATATCTCCGTCCCGTACTCGGCCTCTTTTTTGCGCAGTATCTCCCCCATGCGGCGCATCGTCTCGGCGCTGTAGACCACGCCGGTGGGATTGTTGGGGGAGTCGATGAGCACCGCTTTGGTCCGGGGACCGATGCCGGCCTCGAAAACGTCCAGACGGGGCATAAAATGCTCGTCGGTGGGCAGGGGTTTGACCACGCCGTCGTGATTCTCGATATAGTTAAAGTAGTCGACGAACCAGGGGATGAACACGATGACTTCATCGCCGGGGTCGAGGATGGTCTTGAGCGCCACGTTGATAGCGCCCGCCGCCCCTACGGCCATGATGACGTCATTTTCGGTGAGTTTGATGCCGGTCTCTTTGGTCAGCTGCGTGGCCACGGCGGCCCGGGTCTCGGGGTAGCCGGCATTTTCCATGTAGCCATGCATCCCCTTGAAGGGATTATCTGTCAGGCGCTTAATCTCACGTTTGAATTCGGGAGGTGGTTCCATGATGGGGTTGCCCAGCGAAAGGTCGAAGACATTCTCCACGCCGAACTGCTTTTTCATGGCAAGGCCTTCCTCGAACATCCGCCTTATCCACGAACCCACCACCATGCCCTTTTTAACTCTTTCCGATACGGACACCTTCGATTTCCTTTCTCCCTTTTTCAAATGCCGTGAAGTTAATTTCACGGAGGTTCTCCGGCAGGAACCGGGCGATGCTTTCTTTCCAGATATCTATTTCCAGCGGGGCGAATGCCGCAAAACACCCGAGCATATATAAGTTAAGTGTTCTGACATTGCCCAGCTTTTTAGCCTGTTCCGTGCCATCCACGAAGTACACCTGGTCGGTCTGTCTTTTCAGGGCGGCGGCAATCTCATCCTGGGCGGGGTATTTTTCCTGCCCCAGGCTGACGGACAGCGGCGGCTGCTCGTAAACGTTGACAATGGCTATGCCACCGGGCTTCAGGTAATGGCTCCAGCGGGCCGCCTCCAGCTTCTCGAAGGCGAGGAGCAGGTCCGCCTGGCCTTCCCGGATAAGCGGCGACCAGACTTTAGGTGCCATCCGCACGTGGCTGACGACGCTGCCACCGCGCTGGGCCATTCCCAGCGTATCCGTCTTTTTAACATCGTAGCCAGTTGCCAGCGCCGTCTCGCCGATGATATCACTGGCCAGGACGACCCCCTGGCCCCCCACCCCGATTACGAGCAAATCCATCTTTTTCACTTTAAATCCTTATTCTTGGCCGGCCCGGAGATTGCCTGCTTCGGGCAGAGCTGCTCGCAGATAGTGCAAATATCCCCGGCGCACAGCGTCGCATCGATAAATACCCGGCCGTCGATGCTCTGTATAGCCGCGCAACCGAGACGCAGGCAGGTGCCGCATTGCGTACATTTTTCCATGTCCACCGCCCGGGGATTGGCCCTCTTTTTCACCCTCACAGCGCAGGCGCCGCGTACGATGATGACGGAGACCTCCGGCCTTGCCAGAGAGTCTCTCA
>CAZXYV010000377.1:0-2066 GCA_964645025.1 uncultured Dehalococcoidaceae bacterium
GGAAATCGGGTCTCAGCAGCATGTGATGCCCGCGATAAGCGAAACCTTTATCCTGACCCTGCTTGAGACTTGACATGAACGATTCCATTTTACTGCCCGGCAAAGAGAACATCATCTCGTCCTCGGTGCCAAGGGCCCGCTGGAATTCACCGGGGTCCGGCAGGACAATCCAGCACTGGTTTTCCAGCATGACATGCACCACGGCGTAAGCGCAGGACGGCGGGAAGAAGTGGCTCTTGACCGCCAGCCCGTCTTCCAGTTTCATCGTCAGCATCAGGCTTCTAAGTTGAGCTGTATTGCTATAGATAATCACAACATCCGGCTTAAAGGTGGCCGTATTCAGAGGCGCGGTCAGAACACCGATATACCTGCCCTCTTCAAAGCTGTTATAAGGATGTCCCCTCAAAGGCTTCGGTCTGGACACCATTCCGTACGCGATTAAAGCGGCCGGGCACCAGTGGTCTTCCTTGAGCATGGCGATGGTCATCTTGTCGCGGCGGGCCAGCGCGAAGGCCTGGCACTGGGCCAGATGGTAGCCCCGGTCTCGCTTCGGCCTGATAGCGCCTTCCGGGATTTCATCTTCCTTGACCAGCATTTTGACGGCTACGGGAGATGTCTTTAATATTAATATCTTCTCAAGGTCTTCTCCGTACCCGTTAAACTCTTTCAACGTTGTCAAATGATTCACCTCCGCTATCAAGGGGGATTAATTAATTGAGCGGTTATATTATAGATAAGGCGGCATCCTTTTACAATATTACGCCCCGGTAGCATTTTAAGAACGATTGACAGCGTACAGTGTTCAGCATAGAATTAACATAATTAATTAAGGATGGGTGTAAACGATGGAGACGAAATACGGGAAATACCTGGTCAAAGAGCCTAAAGGTAAGCTGCAAGGCGCCTTTCCCAGGTGGGTAACCTACGGCGCCAGGGACTTTGAAGGAGCCGAGTTCTCCATGAGGATTCACTATCTCGCCGAGCCTTATTTAATGATAAAAGAGCCTCATAGCCACGATTTCGACCAGTTTTATCTTATCATCGGGGCCGACTTTTCAAATCCCTGGGATTTCCAGGCGGAAATCGAGCTTTCACTGGGGAAGGAGGAGGAAAAACACGTCATTACGGTGCCGACCGCGGTACATATCCCCAAAGGAATGATTCATGGCCCGCTGAACTTTAAGAAAATAGATAAACCTATTCTTTTAATAGATTCGCTGCTTTCCGCCCAGTACGCGATGCTGGGGAAACCTCCTCCCAAAATGCCGGATAAAAGTTAGGTTTAATTCCCAGCGCTTTGAAAGAAATCCGGCTATTCCTTATAATGAATTTATCTGCCAGTAAAGGAGAATATGAGCCGTTTAATAGATAAATTCCAGAAAGTAGCGCAGTCCTCAGCCCAGCCGATGGGTTTCCGGACGTCGCGGGCGGCCGCGCCGGAGCCGGGCATACTGCTTATCGTCAGCCTGGCCGCGGACACCGTTAAAAGCGCCAGCGACATCGGTAACGCCAGCGCCGTCCTCATCCGCCCGGATAGCGCGCCGCTGACGGCGGCAGGCTTCCAGAAAATAGTATCATCCCTGCCCGATATCCCCGTGGGGCTTTATCTGGAGGACACCGACGACAAGGAAGCCGCGGCCATGACCGAGGCCGGGTGCGATTTCCTGGTATTCCCTGCCTCCAGCCGGATTTCCGCCGCCCCCGCCGATAAAAAGCCCGGCCGGATTTTACAGGTGGAATCTTCGATGGATGACAGCCTCCTGCGGGCCGTGAACAGCCTGCCGGTGGACGCCGTTTTGGTGGCCGATACATTTGAAGGCGGCTCACTGGTCTGGCATGAGCTGATGATATTCCAGCACCTGGCCAACACGCTGGCCAAACCGCTGATAGTTGATATACCAGCCAATATCTCGGAGGCAGAGCTCAAAGCGCTCTGGGAAGCCGGCGTGGACGGTGTGTTAGCAGAAGCCTCGGCCATGAAAGCCGGCGGTCTGAAAGAGTTACAGAAGGCTATCGGTAAGCTGCCGCCGCGCTCGGCGAGGAAACGGGGCAAGATTGAAGCCCTG
>CAZXYV010000378.1:0-2049 GCA_964645025.1 uncultured Dehalococcoidaceae bacterium
TCTTTTCACTCCGGCAAACCGCGATGACGGTGGACATAGATAGCTACCTTCCTTGCCTGAGTATCGTACCGCCGCCGAGGACGGTATCACCATCGTAAAAGGCGATGGTCTGTCCGGGGGTAATGGCCATCTGCGGCGTTGCGTATTTTACATAATAATTGCCATCTTCGAGGGGAGTTACCGTGGCGGCCGCCTCCGGATGACGGTACCTGACTTTAGCATCAACTTTAACCGGGCGGGCGGGCCTTTCTGGAGATATCCAGTTCACGTTTCCGGCGACCAGTTCGGTGCTATATGTCTGCGCTTTCGTACCGACGACGACGGCGTTGCGGTCGGGCGCGATGGCGGTCACATATAACGGCGTGGTGGCGGCGATGCCCAGTCCATGGCGCTGGCCGAGGGTGTAGGCCAGAATGCCCCTGTGCTCGCCCAGGACGTTCCCGCCTCCGTCTATTATCGGCCCGGGATGTGATGATTGGGGTATGTGGCCTTTAATAAATGCGGCGTAGTCGTTATCGGGGATGAAGCAGATTTCCTGGCTCTCCGGTCTGGAGGCCGTGGGTAATCCCATTTCCCGGGCGATTTGCCTTACCTTAGTCTTGGTCAGATGGCCGAGGGGAAACAGGGCGTGGCGCAATTGTTCCCGGGTGAGGCAGCAAAGAAAATAGGATTGGTCTTTTTTTGTATCTAATCCTTTTTTTAGATGTATTTCAGTCCCATCCTGCTCGAGGCGGGCATAATGGCCGGTGGCGAGAAAATCGGCATCCATCTCCGCCACCTTTGCCCACAGCGCCCCGAACTTGATGTATTGATTACACCTGACGCATGGGTTCGGCGTCCGGCCCAGGCTGTACTCACGGCAAAAATCATCGATAATAGTGCGGGCAAAGATATCGCGGAAGTCGATAACGTGGTGAGGTATCCCAAGCTGCCGAGCTACCTTCCGGGCAGCCTCGATAGCGGTTGAATGTGGCATGAGTTGCATGGTCAGACCGATGACTTCATGCCCCTCTTCTTTAAGCAGGGCGGCGGCCACGGAGGAATCGACGCCGCCGCTCATGGCGACTGCAATTTTCATTTCACCTTCACTGTGTACAGTCTTAAATGCCCTCACCTTGAGAGAAGTCCTTTTCGATTACCCGTCTTTCTGACTCCAGCTCATTGAGGGGAGCGGTAACGCCGCTGGCTTCTTCCAGCCTTTTCAGGCGTTCTTCAAGTAGCTGCTGGTCTTTCAGTACCAATCGGATGGCCTCGGCTACAGGGTCAGGCAACCGGCCGTGCTGGAGGTCCATGGCCGGTCTTTCCGTCTTGATAACGATGCGGCCGGGTATGCCGACAACCGTTACCCCCGGCGGCACCGACCTAATAACGACCGAGCCGGCGCCTATCCTGGCCCCGTCGCCGATGGTAATCGGGCCGAGGGCGATCGCCCCGGTGCCCATCTCGACGCCGTTGCCCAGGGTAGGGTGGCGTTTCTTTTTCTCCAGGGTGGTCCCGCCCAGCACCACGCCTCCGTACATCAGGACATCATCGCCGATTTCAGCCGTTTCGCCGATGAGGACGCCGGCGCCGTGGTCAATGAAGAAACGGCGGCCGATAGTGGCGCCGGGGTGGATTTCGATACCCGTAAGAAACCGGTTGATATGGGACAGGAGACGGCCCGCCAGCTTGAGGTTGTGGCGCCATAACCAGTGCGCCGCGCGGTGCATCCAGAGGGCATGCAGGCCGGGGTAGGCGAGCAGTACCTCGAGCACACTCCGGGCGGCCGGGTCTTTAGAAAATACTGTCTGGATGTCTTCTCTCAACGTCCTGAACATTTTAGCTATTCTCGCTGTGCAGGTATGCCGGCGCTTTAATTATACCTCATTTTTGTATTTATTGTGCTCTCTCGATAATCGGCTTACCCGCGAATATTGTTGACTAGTTTAGTAAACAATATTAAGTCTAACATTGACCGCCATGGTTGTCAACTTTGAACTGCGGTCTTTTATTGTGTAGAATAGTCACGATGGAGACCGAGTTCCGTAACCTGCCCTCCGTGGATAAAGT
>CAZXYV010000379.1:0-2045 GCA_964645025.1 uncultured Dehalococcoidaceae bacterium
ATTGCCACGTCTCGCCGGAGGACGCTTTCGAAATCGTTTACCAGACCGTCATGAAAGGGGAATTAATTGAGCGGCTGCTCTACACGGACCCGGTTTCTGGCGAGAGAGTTCGAACCGAGGCAGAGATTCCCTTTTACCGGGCACAGGACCGGCAAATCCTATCACAGAACCGCATGGTTGACCCCTGCTTGATCGAGGATTACATCGCAGCCGGCGGGTATACGGCGCTCGCCAAAGTGCTGGGCGGCATGATGCCGGACGAAATCATTAGCGAAATCAAGGCCTCAGGGTTGCGGGGACGGGGCGGCGGCGGCTTCCCGACCGGTCGTAAGTGGAGCGAGTGCCGGGAGGCGCTATGCGATGAGAAATATGTTATCTGTAACGCGGACGAGGGCGACCCCGGGGCCTATATGGACCGCTGCGTGCTCGAGGGCAACCCGCACCTGGTCCTGGAAGGGATGATGATTGACGCCTGGGCTATCGGCGCCCGGAAGGGCTACGTCTACGTCCGCAACGAATATCCGCTGGCCGTCAAGCATTCCCGGATAGCGGTCGAGAAAGCCCGCGAACTCGGACTCCTCGGCGACAACATACTGGGCTCGTCTTTCTCGTTCGATGTGGATGTCGCCAGGGGTGGTGGAACTTTTGTCTGCGGCGAATCAACGGCCCTCATGGCTTCCGTGGAGGGTAAAGTCGGCGAGCCCCGATCCAAGGACGTCCACACAGTGGTAGATGGTCTTTATCATAAACCCACGACCCTCAACAACGTCGAGACCTGGGCTAACGTTCCAGCCATAATCTTAAAAGGATCATCCTGGTTTGCCTCCAAGGGAACTCACGGAAGCAAGGGCACCAAGATCCTCGCTCTCACCGGCCGCATCAAGAACACCGGCCTGGTGGAAGTGGCTATGGGTATGCCCATCCGTAAGGTAGTGTTTGACATCGGCGGCGGCGCAGTCAACGGCAAGCTGATAAAGGCCGTCCAAATCGGAGGGCCATCGGGCGGGTGTCTGCCGGTAGACAAGTTTGACCTTCCAATCGACTTCGACGTACTCTCTGAAGCCGGCTCCATGGTCGGCTCGGGCGGCATGGTCGTGATGGACGATGCCTCCTGCATGGTGGACGTAGCCAAATATTTCCTGACCTTCCTGCAGGACGAATCGTGCGGCAAGTGCCTGCCCTGCCGACTGGGGATTGACCGCATGCTCGAGATAATCACGGACATCACCGATGGCCGTGGCAGACCGGAGCAACTCGACCTCCTGGAGGAGTTGGCCGACACGGTTTCCCAGACGGCCCTGTGCGGGCTGGGCAAGACGGCGCCCAATCCGGTACTCACCACCTTGCGCTATTTCCGCCCTGAATACGAGGCGCATATCAGCGGAAAGAAATGTCCCGCCGGGGTATGCAAGTCTCTGATAACATACCGGATTGACCCGGACAGGTGTACTGGCTGCGGGGTCTGTCTGCAAGGGTGCGCGCATAAGGCTATCACGGGCAGGAAAAAAGAAGTACATGTAATTGATATCCAACTCTGTCAGAAATGCGGCATCTGCCGCAGCGAGTGCAAGTTCGAGGCGATTCAGGTCGCCTGAGAAAGCGAGGTAGTATCAAGATGCAGCAATATGTCAACGTTAATATAGATGGGGCCATCATTCATGCAATCAAGGGGATCAGTGTGCTCGATACCGCCATCGAATACGGCATCTGCATTCCACATCTGTGTCATGTCCCCTATCTGTCCGATATCGGCGCTTGCCGACTATGCATCGTCGAACATGTGGTCAACGGCCGTTCCAATATTACCACTTCCTGCACCTTGAACGTGCAGGAAGGCATGGTAATCATGACCAATACGGACAAGATACGGAAACTGCGCCGTAACCTGGCGGAACTGCTGGTGGCCCAGGCCCCCAACTCACGTGCCATCCAGGACATCGCCCTGCGCTGCGGGGTCAAGGAGGTCAGGTATCCGTTTCGGAACGAGGACTGCGTTTTATGCGGACGCTGTGTGCGCGCCTGCACCGAGGTCTGGAAGGCCCGGG
>CAZXYV010000380.1:0-2041 GCA_964645025.1 uncultured Dehalococcoidaceae bacterium
ACTGCTGTAGCCCCCGGCAGAATAAAAATAGAAGAACGGAGTACCATCATGGGAGCTTTACCAAAGCGAAGAGTTAGCCAGGCGCGCGCCGGCAAGAGGCTAAGCCACGTCGCCCGGAAGCCGCCGGCACTGGAGGTATGTCCCCAGTGCCACAGCCCCAAGATGCCCCATCATGCCTGCCCCACCTGCGGGACCTACAACGGGCGGGAAGTCATCAAGATTGAAGAAAAGAAGAAAGCGGCCGGTTAGTTTCCCTGCCAGGTAAGTCCCGATTCTACCGGGATTGCCTGTCTCTTTATCCGGGGCTCTATATCCAACAATGTTGCCAGGAGGGAAATTAATCTAAATGACGAACGTAGCCTGGGTCTTCCCCGGTCAGGGGTCGCAAGCGGTCGGCATGGGGCGCGACCTCTATGATAACGTTAAATCAGCCAAGGCTATCTTTGAACAGGCGGATAAAGCCCTCGGGTTTTCCATATCGAAACTCTGCTTCGAAGGCCCGGAGGAAGAGCTCCGCCAGACCATCAATGCCCAGCCCGCCCTGGTAACCGCCGCCTTCGCCTGCCTGGAAGCCGCCCGGGAAATCGGCGGCGGTAAATTGCCGTCGCCCGCCTTCGTCGCCGGCCATAGCCTGGGTGAGTACACGGCGCTGGCGGTAGCCGGTGTTTTCGATTTCACTACCGCCGTCAAGCTCGCCCGCGAGAGAGGCCGCCTGATGCACGAAGCCGGACAGAAGCGGGCGGGCAGCATGGCCGCTATCCTCGGCCTGGACGAAGCCAGGCTGGCCGGGGTCTGCCGCCAGACGGATACCGTCATGGCCAATATCAACTCGCCGGGGCAGATTGTCATCAGCGGCGCCGCCGAGAATGTCACTAAAGCCATGGCCATGGCCACCGCCGCCGGGGCCAGCCGGGCTATCCCGCTCCAGGTGAGCGGCGCCTTTCACTCTCCATTAATGCAGCCGGCCGTCGACGGCATGACTAAATACCTCGGCGCGACAACGTTTAAAAATCCATCCATTCCCGTTGTCGGTAACACCACGGCGACGCCACTAACAACTGCCGAAGCGGTAAAAACCGAGCTCCGTAACCAGCTCACCAACCCCGTCCTGTGGCAGCGCACTATCGAATACATGGTAAGTCAGGACGTCACCACCTTTATCGAGATAGGGCCAGGTAAAGTGCTGACCGGCCTTATCAAGCGCATTAATAAAGAAGCCAGGACGATAAATATAAGGGATTTGGAAGCGATAAAAAGTTTAGGGCAATAATCCGAGGGGGTATTGTTATGGACCTATCCGGTAAAGTCGCTATCGTCACCGGCAGCGCCCGGGGCATCGGTCGCGCTATCGCCCTGAAACTGGCCGAGGTTGGGGCCGATATCGTGGTCAACGATATCGCCACCGCCGCCGATTCCCTGGAAAGCGTCGCTACCGAAATCAGGGCGCTGCAACGGCAGGTCCTGGCCGTTACCGCCGACGTCAGCTCGAAAGACGACGTCAACCGCCTCATCGAAGCGGCCGCCAGTACCTTCGGCCATATCGATATCATGGTGAATAACGCCGGGGTCACCCGCGACCAGCTACTGATGCGCATGACCGATGAAGAATGGGATACCGTCTTAAATATCGACCTCAAGAGTGCGTTCCTGTGCACGCGGGCGGTCCTGCGGCATATGCTCCGGCAGCGCAGTGGTAGAATCGTCAGTATCGCCAGCGTGGTCGGTATCATCGGTAATGCCGGACAGGCCAACTATGCCGCGGCCAAGGCCGGCGTCATCGCCTTTACACGCTCCGTGGCTAAAGAGGTCGGCTCGCGCGGCATCACCGCCAACGCCGTGGCCCCCGGTTTCATCGAGACCAGGATGACCGAGAAGCTCGATGGGAAACAGCGGCAGGCGCTTTTACAGCATATCCCCCTGGGAAGCATCGGCACCCCGCGTGACGTGGCCGAGGCCGTGGCCTTCCTGGCTTCAGAAGAGGCTAAATATATCACCGGGCAGGTCTTGAACGTGGACGGCGGTATGGCGCTGGGGTAATTGT
>CAZXYV010000381.1:0-2041 GCA_964645025.1 uncultured Dehalococcoidaceae bacterium
GAACCCCTCCGGCATCGTGGCATCATAATAATAATGCCTGTCAAACCCACCGGGCATGAGCATCATCATAGCAGCCATAAAAATGCAAAACAGTAATCCAAAAACCCCGAACGCCCCCGCAATAATTGATAGCACTCCCCCGACTTTTGCGTTGTTTTGCATATCGAGCCTCCCTTTATCTGCCTTGACGGCTTATTTATGTTATCACGATTATTTGCACAGGACAACATCTTCTTCACTATCACTGGATTTTAGCCTCCCAACAACCCATGTCCCGCTCGTGGTGAGCCCTCGGCGTGGTTCCACTGAGTCACCACCTGTGGCGAGAGTCGGTGGCGAGCCACGAAGTGAGCCTGTCGAAGGATTTTGACTTTTCCTCCAGGTCTGGATATCATGAAATTGGATAGCCGATGCCTAAAGACCTGTACCGCGACTTCCTAACCAGCGACGATACGCTCCGGGTATACCGGGGGAAAAAGCTGGTGTTCACCTCGAAAAAAGACCGGCTGCTGCCCCTGACGGAATATATCGCCGATAACCTCACCGGGCGACAGCCGGTGACTATCTACGACAAAATCATGGGCAACGCCGCCGCCCTGCTCTCCGTCAGGGCGAACGGCCGCGAGGTCTATAGCCCCCTGGGCAGCGAGTTCGCTATCAAGACGCTGGTAAAGCACGGCATCATCTACCACCTTGACGAAGTCGTCCCTTACATCACGCGTGACGACGGCCGGGGCATGTGCCCCATGGAGCAGCTATCCATCGGCAAAGAGCCCGAGGAATTTTACCAGGAAATAAAAGCCCGCATCGAAACCCGGGCATAAACAGAAAGGAACCCGCATGGATAAGATAAGGCTGGGCCGGACCGGCCTGATGGTGACGCGGCTGGGTTTCGGCGGCATTCCTATCCAGCGGCTTAACGAAGACGACGCCGTCACCGTTATCAAGAGATGCCTCGACCTGGGCCTCAACTTCCTCGATACGGCTAACGCCTACACCACCAGCGAGGAGCGCGTCGGCAAGGCGGTCAAGGGGCGGCGCCAGGATGTTTTTATCGCTACCAAGACCGGCGCCCGCACGCCCGAAGAAATCAGGAAACATCTCGACCTGAGCCTTAAGCGCCTCGGCACCGATTATATTGACCTCTACCAGTTCCACCAGATAGGCGATATGCCCACCCTGAAGAAAGTCATCGACCCCGAAAGCGGCCTGCTCAAAGTCTTCGAGGAGGCTAAAAAAGCTGGAAAAATCAGGCATATCGGCGCCAGCTCGCACCAGATGGACGTCGCCAAAGAGCTGGTGAAGTCGGACCGCTTCGAGACTATCCTGTTCCCCTTCAACTTTATTACCAGCGAACCCGCCGATGAGCTGCTGCCCCTGTGCCGCCAGCATGACGTCGGCTTTATCGTCATGAAGCCGCTGGCCGGCGGCATGCTGGATAACGCCACCATCGCCTTCAAATACCTCTTACAGTTCCCGGATATCCTCGTGATTCCCGGCATCGAAAAGGTGCGGGAAATCGAAGAAATCGTCCGGATATACCGGGGCCATCATAAAATAACGGCCTCCGAGACAAAAAAGATGCAGGCCTTGAAAGACGAGCTGGGCACGCGGTTCTGCCGTCGCTGCGATTACTGCCGGCCCTGCGCCCAGGAAATACCCATCTCCATGGTCATGTCATTCCCTTCGTTCGTCAAGCGCATGCCGCCGGAACGATTTATCAAGGGAGGCATGTTCGAGGGCGCGATGGCCAAAGCCGCCAGCTGCATTGAATGTGGAGAGTGCGAAACAAGATGCCCCTTCCACCTCCCCATCCGGGAAATGCTCGCCGAAAACTTGAAACTATACGAGGAAATGAAGGAAAAACTCCATTAACGGGAATCCGAAGACAAATATATGACAGAAGTTATATAATACAGAGAAATTCATTAAGAAAGGAGCCATTACATGGCAAAATCGGAATTGGAGAAATATTTTAGAAAAACGGCGTCCAAAAGAGAGGGACATCATCCCGAGGTTACCGCGCCAGGCATGATGCTGA
>CAZXYV010000382.1:0-2034 GCA_964645025.1 uncultured Dehalococcoidaceae bacterium
GGCGATGAGCTGGTCAGCCTCTTCAACGATTGCCGCCCTAAAGTGCTGGTAGTAGAAAACCCCCCGCTGGAATCGCTGCTATCCGATATACCCCGATTTAACTCTATTAAGCATATCATAACCTTCGACCCCGCCTACGATAGCAAATACACCGCCTACCGGAAAATCATGGCGGAGAATCCATCATCGCCGGTGGATGTTAAAATCAGACCCGACGACTTGGCCATCATCTCTTACACCGGAGGTCCCACCCAGAAACCGCACGGCGTCGCCCTTTCGCACCGGAGCGTCTGCATCGAAGCCATCAACTCCGCCGAGGTTTTACAGCAGACCGAAAAAGATGTTGTCTTGCAGTTTGCCCTCCCCATGTACCATCAGTTCGGCCTGACGGCGGTGTTAGTAGCCTCGATTTTCAAAGGCAGCACCCTGGTGGCAGTGCCGGGTACGGGGCGCTCGGTACAGAGCTTCATGGAGGCCGTGGAGAGGGAAAAGGGCACGATATACATGGGCGTCCCCTATATTTATTCCCTGATGATAAACGTCGCCCGGCGCGAGGGCGTCAAGCACGATTTGAGCTCTCTGCGACTCTGCATCAGCGGCGGCGCCCCCCTCGAGCCCGTCGTGATTAACCTTTTTAAAAAGTATTACGGTTTTAATATCCTCGACGTCTACGGCCAGACCGAGACCGTCTGCCAGATTACCGTCTGCCCCATCGATAACAGCGGCCCCATCGGCTCATCGGGCAAGGCCATGCCCTGCTGGGAGATAAAAATCTTCGATGAAAACGATAACGAGCTGCCCCCCGACCGCGAGGGCGAGATTGTCACCCGGGGTCCCGTGATGACGGGATTTTATAATAAGCCCGAAGCCACCGCTAAAATCATACGCCACGGCTGGCTGCATACGGGTGACATCGGCCGGATGGATAAAGACGGTTTCCTTTTCATCACCGGCCGGAAGCGGCGGATGCTCATTCTTAAGGGACAGAACATCTTCCCCGCCGACATCGAAGAAGTCCTAGGCATCCACCCCAAGATAGCCGAGGTGAAAGTGCAGGGGGTGATAGACATCGTGCGGGGAGAAACGGTGAAAGCGCTGGTGCGCCTGAAGCCGGGTGAAACCGCCACCGAGCCGGAAATACGCCGCTATTGCCAGGGGCGCATGGCCGATTACAAGCTGCCACGGGAAATCCAGTTCGTGGAAAAGATACCCGGGGTGATACCGCTCTGGAGACGTCAGGAAAGCGCTGACGAGGCCGACCTTATGCCAGAAGGATAAGGGTAGTATTCCAGAGCACAATCACCGCGTAACCGGTCACGGCGATATAAGATGCGATTAACCCCACCCTGGGGAAACGCCGGTGGACATCCCAGAGAATCAAGGCGCAGAGCAGGGCGCCGACTACCTTCAGAATCATAAAACCAACATCCCCCACCAGCGGTTGCAGCAGGGGGTTAGCTTCCCGCGCCGCCCCCTTGCCAACAAGGAACTCCGTCATCATCCCATCAAGGATGACCAGGAAGACCAAGGCACTTAAAAGATATGTAATCTTACGCTTGCCGGATAACAGGGCTTTCAGCACCTTATTCATATACAAGTCCTTATTTAGTCAAAATATGAGCCGTAAACTCTCTGCTAACTTTTCAAAAAGTATATCACGACATCCTGTAAGGTAGCGTAAAGAATACATTAAATTCCGATAAAGAAATCATATAGATTTTGAGGCTGTTTTTTAACTTTTCTTGCCTTTTCTTTACTTTAACTAATTAATCTAAATCACCCCATTCCGGTGAAAGCCGGAATCAGTTGTTTCGATTGTATATAGATACCCACGAGCAAGCTCGTGGGACTCTGCCCTTCGGGCTGCCACCGGATACTGACTTTCGTCGGTATGGTTCGCAAACGCGCTAACGAACCATGATAAAAACTATGTTAGCTCCATTCGCTGGCACCGCTCCAGACGCGCGCCAGCTCGGCGGCTAAAGGCCGGTGCTCGGCTTGCTCCAGGCCGGGGTCTTCCTGAAAGAGCTTAAC
>CAZXYV010000383.1:0-2033 GCA_964645025.1 uncultured Dehalococcoidaceae bacterium
AGGCAAACTCTCCGCAAAAAATTGATATCAACCGGGCGGAAGCTTGGCTGCTGGCGGCGCTGCCTAGCATTGGTGAGGCCAGGGCCCAGGCCATTATCGATTACCGCCAGCGGTACGGCCCGTTCCGGGATATTAACGAACTGTTAAAAGTCCCCGGGATGGGAAACACCATCTTCGATGGCATCAAGCGCCTGATTACCGTCAAGGATTGATTTTCAGGACGGGGGCTCGTGTTCATTATCTATTTTAGCTGTGTCTGGGTAGCCGGAATCTGGCTGGGTTATTACGTGGATTTGCCCCCGGCAATGAGCCTGGTGGGACTTATCCCCCTGATAGCGCTCTTTTTTACCCGCAATTACCGTAAACTGTTAATTCTCACCGGCCTGGGTATCATTATCTTTGTGATTGGGGCTGTCTACTCGTATGCGAGCCTGTACGGAATCGATGAAGGCAAAGTCCATTTCTATAACGACCGCAGTGTGACCGGGCTTAAAGGCACGGTATCGGGTGACCCCGATGTCCGTGATACCAGTACTCGCCTGACGCTGGCGGTGACCGAAATTAAGCTGGACACCGGCTGGCAGCCGGTGGCCGGCAAGGTGCTCGTAGTCGTGCCCCGGTATCCGACCTATAGCTATGGCGATTTTCTCCAGGTTACGGGGGAGCTGGAGACGCCGCCGCAGGTGGGCGATTTTGATTACCGCGGCTATCTGGCGCACCAGGGTATCTATGCCACCATGTACTATCCCGGGGTAGAGGTGCTGGAGGTGGGGCGGGGATTTCCGCCGCTGGCCTGGGTGTATTCTCTGAGAAGCAATCTATCGCGAGTCCTGGCGGAGGTGCTACCCGAACCGCAGGCGGCGCTGGCGCAGGGTATTGTCCTGGGGATACGGAGCAATATTCCCGCGGAGCTACAGCATGACTTTGCGGTGAGCGGCACCACCCATCTGCTGGCCATTTCCGGTCTGAATATCGGCATCATGGCCGGTGTCCTGCTCGGTATCGGTGTGTGGCTCTTAGGGCGGCGGCATTACCTCTATGTCTGGCTGACCCTCGCCGCTGTCTGGCTTTACGCCATCATCACGGGTATGAACCCGCCGGTGGTGCGGGGCGCCATCATGGCTAGTCTTTTTCTGCTGGCCGAGGCCCTGGGAAGGCAGCGCAGCGCTATGGTGGCGCTGGCCTGCGCCGCGGCTGTGATGGTGGGCATCAGCCCTTATGTGCTGGGCGATGCCTCTTTCCAGCTGAGCTTCCTGGCGATGGCCGGGCTGGTCTTTATTTTCCCGATTATCCGGGACCCGGGTAGAAAGCTGGTCAGCTCGAAGCTGGGAGATGAGGGAACACTTATTTCAATTGCCAATGTTACCGTGGATACCTGGAGCGCTACCCTGGCGGCTACCGTAGCTATCTGGCCGGTATTAGCGTATTACTTCGGCTTCGTCTCACTGGTGGGCCCTCTGGCCACCTTTCTCGCCATGCCGGCCCTGCCTCTTATTATCGTCACCGGGGCTTTAGCGGGGGTCGTCGGGCTCTTTTCGGTGATAGCGGCGCAGGTCGTGGGCTGGCTGGCCTGGCTTTTCCTATCTTATATGATGCTGGTAGTGAGTGGCCTGGCGGCGCCATCGCTGGCGTCGGTTGGGGTCGGCCAGATTCACCCGGCAGTGGTGGCGGGTTATTACCTTTTACTGGCTTTCATCCTCTGGCTCATCGGCCGCCGGAAGAAATTGAGGAGCCCTGTTTCGGGGACGGCCGGGCGCTTGAAGGCGGGGCTGAGCATCTCTTTCGGGCTATCAAGGAAAATGAAATGGTTTATCGTGCCCCTGTTGCTGCTGGCGGTACTTGTTTCATATACGGCCGCCACGCTACCCGATGATGACCTGCATGTCAGTTTCCTGGACGTGGGCGAGGGGGATGCGGTGCTCATCCAGCAGGGGAGCCATCAGATACTGGTCGACGGCGGGCCGAGTCCGCAGGCGATTGCGGCGGAGCTAAGCCGGCAGATGCCTTTCTGGGACAGAACCATCGATTTATTG
>CAZXYV010000384.1:0-2031 GCA_964645025.1 uncultured Dehalococcoidaceae bacterium
AGCACCGGCGGGGACATCCCGGCCATCCGGCGGGCGATTATCGCCGCCAGCCCGCGGCCTATCGGCACGGTACCGATTTACCAGGCCGGTATCGAAGCTATCGAGAGGCACGGCGCCATCGTTAAAATGACCGCCGATGACATTTTTGCCGCGATTGAAGATAATGCCCGTGACGGCGTCGATTTTGTCACCGTGCACTGCGGCGTCACCCAGGCGGCTATCGCCCGTCTCAAGCAGCAGGGCCGGGTCACGGATGTCGTCTCCCGCGGCGGCGCTTTCATGGTCGGCTGGATGCTGCATAACGATTGCGAAAACCCCCTCTATGAACAGTACGACCGCCTGCTGGATATTGCCCGCGAGTTCGATGTCACGCTGAGTCTCGGCGACGGTATGCGGCCTGGCAGCCTGGCCGATGCGACCGACCGTACGCAGGTAGAAGAGCTCGTTACCCTTGGGGAACTGGTACAGAGGGCGCAGGAGGCCGGCGTCCAGGTCATGGTGGAAGGGCCGGGGCATATCCCGCTCGACCAGATTGAGACCAATGTCCGTCTCCAGAAGGCCCTCTGCAAAGGGGCGCCGTTCTACGTGCTGGGCCCGCTGGTGACCGATATCGCCGCCGGCTACGACCATATCACCAGTGCCATTGGCGGGGCTATCGCCGCCATGGCCGGGGCCGATTTTCTCTGCTACGTGACGCCTTCGGAGCACCTCGCTATCCCCGATGTCGACGATGTCAGGCAGGGCGTTATCGCCTCGCGTATCGCCGCCCATGCCGCCGATATCGTCAAAGGGGTCAAGGGAGCCGCCGAAAGGGACCGGGCGATGGCCATGGCGCGCAAACGCCTCGACTGGGTAGAGCAGGCCCGGCTTTCCCTCGACCCGGCACGGTTCGAGGCGGTCCGCCGGGAGCGTTCTTCCAGCGGCTCCGCCTGTAGCATGTGCGGGCAGTACTGCGCCATGGAACTGGTGGCCAAGTACCTGGGCGCTAAAGCGACCAGGTGCTAGTTATGGCTTCTTAGCTGAAGCTATTTCTGATAAAATCCCTCTCTATCTCCCTTTAGCCAGGGGAGAGCCCGGCCTAGCAGTTCGACCGATTGAGGGTCGTCCCTGTTGACAATTGTCAGTGTAGTAGTACAATAAGTATCATATGAGTCTTTTCGGTTCCTCCGGTATCAGGACTGTTTTCAATAAAGAACTGCTGAATATCGCCTTCCGGGTGGGGCTGGGGGTAGGCAAGCAATACAGGAACGTGGTGGTAGGCACGGATACCCGGACTTCCCGGGATGCCATGAAACACGCGGCAATCTCGGGACTGCTGGCATCGGGCGCCAGGTGCAGTGACGCCGGGATAACGCCCACGCCCACGCTGGCTTTTATTACCCGCGAGTTCGATGCCGGGGTGATGATTACCGCCTCCCATAATCCCCCGGAATATAACGGGGTAAAGTTGTTGAATCCGGACGGCTCCTCTTTCGATTTACTCCAGCAGGCGCAGATTGAAGAAGCGATACTGGCCGAATCGTATGACGTGGATAAATGGGAGGAAATCAAGCCTTGCGGCGTTTACGAAGGGGCTATTGAGCATCATATCGATAGCATCCTGCCCCATTTCCCGGAAAAGTTGAAGCTCAAGGTGGTGGTGGATGCCGGCTGCGGGGCCGGCGCGGAGGTCACGCCGCGCCTGCTCACCAGACTCGGTTGTGAAGTGGTTGCTCTGAACTGCTATAACAGCGGTTTTTTCCCGCGCGTTATCGAGCCGTCGGCCGCCAATCTCCAGGAGCTGTGCCGGACGGTTAAAGAGTCCGGCGCCGCTTGCGGTATCGCCCATGACGGCGATGCCGACCGCATGATGGCCGTCGATGACCGGGGCCGGTTTATCACCGGCGATGTCATGCTGGCGGTCTTCGCCCGGGCGCTGGGGGTGAAAGAGGTGGTCACGACGCTGGATGCTTCCATGACCATCGAGGAGATGGGCTTTAACGTCAGGCGTACTAAGATAGGCGATACCTGGGTGTCCGAGGAGCTAAAAAA
>CAZXYV010000385.1:0-2024 GCA_964645025.1 uncultured Dehalococcoidaceae bacterium
TTATGAACCTCAAGGTGACCATGCCCGGCGACCTTACCGGCGATATCATCAGCGACCTTAATACCAAGCGGGCCCGCGTTCTGGGTATGACACCCCAGGGTGATGTGAATATCATCGAAGCCCAGGCGCCCCTGGCTGAAGTCCAGCGCTACGCCATCGATTTAAAGTCGATGACCCAGGGGCGGGCGACCTATACCATGGAGTTCGACCACTACGAAGAGGTCCCGGCGCAAATCACGCAGAGAATCGTAGCCGCCAAACAGGCCGAAAAAGCCGAGAAAAGCTAGGCTGGTTTTCGTTTGTCATTGCGAGGGCGAAGCCCGTGGCAATCCCAATTAACGACTTAGTTCTAATAGGGATTGCTTCGCTACACTCGCAATGACATTTTTCTGCTATCGGTTCTATGTTGCCCTGATTTCCTGTTTCATAAAGACGATGTAGCTAATGGCGAAGAGGACGACGCTCAAACTTATCAACGCGACGATATGCGGCCAGACCTCAAGCAGCGTTTGTCCCAGGCTGAGGGGGTTGAGTAACATATAAGACGCCTGCTCCTGGGTGATAACGCCCATACCCATCGGCATGGGATTAAGTAGGAAGGAGGAAGCCTCCTGATAAAGATAGCTGGGAGAAAGTCTTGATAAGGTTTCCTGAAGTTCTAGGTTCTGAATTTGTACCTCTATTGTCGAAGTGCTATCGACCGGCGCAATAACAGAGCCTAGGAACATCCAAACAAAGAAGAACAAGAACAGGACAATCGGAATCAGCAAAGAGCCGGCCGCCCGGCGGAAAATAACCGAGCATAACATCGCCAGTCCAACCCAAAAAGCCACATAAACCACGGTAACAACGAAATAAATAAATAGTCTGATGATTTCCTCAGCTGAAGGCGGAACGCCAATCATTCTTATACCAAAACCGGCCATAAGCAGAATAGCGGCACCAATCATGAGAAACAGTGTAATCAATCCTGCGATAAATTTTCCATTGATTACGTTATCCCTGTAAACAGGCTGGGCCAGCAGGCGGCTCATCGTGCCTCCGGTGCGTTCGCTATTAATGGTATCAAATCCCAGAGCGATACCAATAATCGGCCCAATAATAGCGATAACGATAGCGAAATTTAAAAACGATATTTTAGGAAAGGATGATGTGAACATGGCTAGAAAAACAAAATGCTCTCCGGTAACCGTATAGCTCTGCGCCAGGGCTGCCTGTATACCATCCTGGACAGCCTTTACACCAAGGCCGCTCGCTACCAACACCAGCAGGAACAGGACTAAAAACCGGGCGCTATTGAATAAATCGGCTAGTTCCTTACGCACGATTGCTGTCATTATGTCAATCCTGGCTTTCCTTAAAGTATTTCATATAGATATCATCCAGGGAAAACTCCTGGGCTTTTATCTGTACTAGCGGAATGTTACTTTGGACGACTATTTTAGCGATTTCGCCTCTTAAATCGGTTTCGGTGGTGATGCTCATTTTATTGTCCTTGGCCTCCACGCTGAGTACCCCCTTAATACTCTTAATGACATCCGCCAGCCCGGTGGCCGGTGTGGCTGTCTCGACCTCGATAATATACCGTCCTCCCGCAATCGCTTCACGTCCCAGGGTGTCTATCGGGCCCTGTATCACCATTTTACCCTTGGATAGTATGGCGATGCTGTGGCATACCCGCTGTACCTGGTAGAGCTGGTGCGAGGATAGCAGCACGGTCGTCCCCATCTTGGGCAGTCCGGCGATGAGTTCGAGGAGCTGGTTGATGCCAGCAGGATCAAGACCGGAAGTAGGCTCGTCAAGGATTATGAGCTTCGGCTCTTTAATTAAAACATCGGCGATACCCAGGCGCTGCTTCATACCGCGGGAGAACTTTTTCGTGGCCAGGTTACGCTGCTCGGTCAGCCCTACCATTTCCAGCACTTTATCAACGCGGCGTTTGGTCTCCTTCAGGTCGAGGCTGTTAAGATCGGCGATGAACTCCAGGTTCTCACGGGCGGTAAGGTCGCCGTAGAAGCCGACCG
>CAZXYV010000386.1:0-2021 GCA_964645025.1 uncultured Dehalococcoidaceae bacterium
CATCCGCTACGACCGCCATCAAATCGTCATCCGGGACCGGGAAGCGCTGAAATCCTTGGTGAGTTCGGTCTAAACAGGTTCTTTTTATTTGTTCCAGCCCCTTTACCCCCGCGCCAAAAAACGCTAGAATAGAAGTGTCAGAATATCCTCACTCAAATGCCGGGAAAGCGTGGATTAGCAGGCGCAAATCTTGGATAAAAAAGTCCTCGACTGGTTGCTGGAAGGCCCCGCCTGGCTCAGATATGCCGTTGAGCTCCAGCTGCTGGATAATAAGCCCGATGTCAAGCTGGTATTACAGGATACCGATATCAGTAAAATCATTAGCTGCCTGAAAGGCAGCGAGGCCGGTATCCCCGCTTTAAAAACCGGCAGAGTCCATTACACGGAAGCCGGCAAGGCCTACTGGGGCCTCTTTTTCCTGGCGGACATCGGCCTTACCGTCACTGAATGCAATCTGGAAAACGAGGCCGAAGCGGTATTCCGTTTTCAGTCCGGTGACGGGACTTTCACCATCCCGCCGAATGTCAAAGATAACTATTTCTGCATGTCGGCCATCCTCATCTCTTCACTGGCTAAGATGGGCTACCGGGACGACCCGCGCTTGGGTAGATATATACGGGCTATCTTAAGCGCACAGATGCCCGGCGGCGGCTGGGACTGCTACGGCGAAACTATCGGCATGCTCGAATCGTGCCCGATGGACAATCTGAATATCCTGATGCTGCTCGGACAGTACGAGCAGCACATTAACAACCCCGGCTTATACGGCGCCATCGACCTGCTGCTGGAGCACTGGGAGGACGGGGAGCACCTGTACGGTTTTGGCGTCGGGGCGCGGTTCCGGAGCCTGCAATACCCGGCCGTCAAATACGGTATCCTGCGCGTCCTGGATGTCCTATCTTTATTTCCGTACGCGGTCGAGAGTCGGTCTTTCCAGAGTATGCTGGACTTCGTCCGTCGCAAAGCTGTCGATGGAAAATACTCCGCCGAAGCTGCCGAGTCAGCCTACGCTGATTTCGACTTCGGCCAGAAAGCCGCGCCCAGCCGGTGGCTCACCTTCTTGGTCAACCGGGTGGAAAAGAGGTTGGAAGAGAGTTAGGTGATAGGTATGAAGGAAGAAAGTAACAAAGCCATGTACCGTATTGAGGTCTCGGTAAAAGAAGGGTTTGCCGACCCGCGCTCGGAAGGCCTGCAAAAAGACATCCTTGACCTGGGTATTAAAACGGTTGAGCGCGTGCGGGTCAGTAATATTTACCTCCTTGAAGGTAAGCTGAATGGAAAAGAACTTACCGCTATCTGCCGCGAGCTTCTCAGCGACCCTATCGTCGAAGAGTATTACCACGAAGAAAGGCCGGCCCCTGACGGCGCGCATCTCATCGAGGTGGCCTATAATCCCGGCGTGATGGACCCGGTCGAGGACAGCGTGAAAAAGGGCATCCGCGACCTGGGTATCACTACCGTGACCGCCATCAGGACGGCGAAAAAATACCTGCTCTGGGGAAAACTCTCCGAAGCGACGCTGCAATCTATCTGCGAGAAGTTACTCGTTAACGGCGTTGTCCAGCACATCGTTGCTAAAAAAGAAGCGGTAGCCCTGCCATCGGCCAGCTACAAATTCCGGCTGGATACCATCGACCTGGCCGCCATGAATGATAAAGCCCTGATGGAATTAAGTAAGGGCCGGTTCTGGTTGAACCTGGAAGAAATGAAAATCATCCGGGACTACTTTAAGAAACTTGGCCGTAAGCCCACCGACGTCGAGCTGGAGACAATAGCACAGACGTGGTCGGAGCACTGTATCCACAAGACCTTTAAAAGCAAAATCAAGCTCGGTAAAAAGACCATCGATAATTTAATGAAAAGCACGGTCATGCGCGTCACCCGGGAGCTTAACAAACCGTGGTGTCTCTCCGTTTTTAAAGATAACGCCGGCGTCATCGACTTTGACGGCCGTTACGCTGTCTGCTTCAAGGTGGAGACGCATAACCACCCCTCGGCGGTGGAGCCTTACGGCGGCGCGG
>CAZXYV010000387.1:0-2010 GCA_964645025.1 uncultured Dehalococcoidaceae bacterium
GGATGTTCGCTGTCGGTGCTGGTATATTTCTTCAGGTCGATGTCTTCGCCCAGGGCGGCTTTTTTATCTATAGCCGCTCTAGCCTTTTCTTTAAAAGTATTCGATGTATTTTTATTATTCATTGGCCGGTATTCTCCCCAGATAGCATTTGATACATTCGTCGTAGCCTCTTTCCCGGATGGTATTAAGGATTTCATGGGGGTCACCGACACAGCCGATGGTGCCATCGCACATGACATAGCCGGTACGGGCGTTGACATAGTTGAGGATATGGCCGGTATGGGTGATGATGAGCCCCATGCACTTGCGGTACTGTATCGGGCAGTTCTTTTCCAGCAGGTCATTCATCAGCTCACCGATGAGGGCGATGTTCACCAGGTCCACGCCGGATTCCGGTTCATCCAGCAACGTCAGCTCCGGCTTCTGTGCCATCAGCTGCATCAGCTCCGAGCGTTTAATTTCGCCTCCGGAAAACCCATAGTTGATGTCCCGTTCCAGGAAATCTTTCATATCGGCCTTATCCGCTAGATTAGTGATTTCTATACTATCCCCGCTCTTTTTAAGGCAGGCGGCCATCATATCGCGTGTTTTCACGCCCCTCACCACCGGCGGCCGCTGGAAGGACATACCGATGCCCATTCTCGCCCTTTCGTCGAGCGTCATATGCGTGATATCCTTACCCTTGAAGGTAATAATTCCTCTGGTAATAGTGTATTTGGGGAAACCCATGATGGACATGAGCAGCGTGCTTTTACCGGCGCCGTTGGGGCCGAACAGGACATGAGTTTCGCCGCTATGGATGGTCAGGTTCACATCATGGAGAATTTCTTTGCCTTCAATCGCCACCGACAGGTCTTTGATTTTTAACATGCTTCACGCTCCATAGGTGATTATATTCAAGCCGGCTCTTAGCCGCCATCAACAGACTGGCGCTCTTTCTGGACGAACCAGGCGGCCGGGTTTTTCAGAAACTCGAAGTAGTCGAGGAGGACGCGGTGATGCTCCTTTTCCTGGGCGGCTATCTCTTCATAAAACTCTTTTTCACCGCCATAGTTGGCTAAACCGCTGCGTTTTTTATAGAAATCATAGGTCTTATTTTCCATGTCCATGGCCGTCTGGATGGCATCCAGCTCGGTGGGGATAGCTTTCGTATCTTCAGCCATCGCCTTAGTGGCCGTAGCAAATATCGTTCTCAATCCCCGGCCGCCATCGTAATGGATTTTACTATCGGGCCAGCCTTTACCGGCGCTGATATTTTTAAAAATCCCTTCGAAAACCTTCCGGTGGACATCTTCTTCTCCGGCCAGTTTTCTAAAGAGCTTTTTACCCAGGTCATGTGTACTTGCCTGACTGCTCTTTATATAGAACTCTTTCCCATCTATTTCCATCTGGATAGCATTTTTAAGCGCGGCCACGGTGGTACCCTGCTCTTTTGCCATGGAAGGACTCCTTTCGCTGTTTTATTTATTATAGTGCTGCTGTCAATCACCTGCCAGCTTGACCCCATTTTACTCAAGAATGACGGCGATGTATGTGATAAAAGTTGCATATGCAGGTGAATTATAAGAGTATAGCATACCATAATGCAAAATATACCTTTCAACTTTTATAAGCATGAGATATATATCACATACACCACACTGGTTTTATTTTAAACTTCTATTAAATAATGTTTCAGGAGGCTTGGTGAAAATGATTCGTAAACTGGCAATCCTCGTATTAATACTCGGTGTTATCGGGGTGGTTCTGGGAGGTGTTTTCGTCTGGCAGGGCCTAGCCAAAAACAATCTTATCGTTGACCGGATGAAGATAGAGAAAGTTTCGCTTGCCGTCGACCCGAATAATCCGAAGCAGTTTACTGCTGTTACTGACTCGGCAAGCGCTCAAAAAGTGGCGGATAAAATTGCCGCCGACCGTCGGGCCATGTCGCCGACTTATCAGGACATGTTGGCGGGCGGCCGTTTCGACCCGACTAATCCCAAACAGCTGAGCTATGCGCAGGCGATGAAC
>CAZXYV010000388.1:0-2007 GCA_964645025.1 uncultured Dehalococcoidaceae bacterium
TGGCCTTGTTATAGAGCAGGGTCAGGTCGCCGATAAGCTCGTTGGCGCTATCGGTAGCGGTCCTCATCGCCACCATCCGGGCCGACTGCTCGCTGGCGATAGACTCCAGAATAGCGTGGTAAACCTCCATCTCCACGAAGCGGGGGAGCAATCCCCCCAACACCGCCTCCGCCCCCGGCTCGTAGATATAGTCGACATTCTGGGCGGCGGGTATCGCAGCCGGCTGCATCGGCAGAAGGCGTTTCATAGCCGGCTTCTGCACCATGGTGGAGATAAACTGGGCATAGGAAATATAGACCATATCCACTGCCCCGTTGCTATAATCATCGATAACGATGTGGGATACGGGGAGGGTATCCAGGAAGCCGGGGCGATCGCCGAGGCCGGTGAACTCGGCGCACATATCACAGCCTGAGCGTGTCGCAAAGTCCCGTCCCTTGCGCCCGACGCTAAGGACCCTGACCGGCGTCTTTTGTTCCGTGATAAAGCCGGCCAGGTGGCGGTTCAGGTTGGCGCTCAGGCCGCCGCAGAGACCGCGGTCCGGGGTGATATGCACCACGAGTATCTTCTTTACCTCCCGCCGCTGTAAGAGGGGGTGCTGCAGGCCGATATCCGGCAGGGCGGCCAAAGCGGCGATGACCTGCTCGATTTTCTGGGAATAGGGCCGCCCGGCCAGGCCGCGCTCCTGGGCTTTTCTCATTTTGGAGGCGGCAATCATCTCCATCGCGCGGGTAATCTTGGCGATGTTCTGGACGCCTTTAATGCGGCGGCGGACTTTACGAATATCGGGCAATTAAATACCTCTCCATTTTCAATGATTTGTTTAATACTTCGTTTTCACCCTCACCACATTCGCTTCGCTCAGTGCAAGCCTACCCTCTCCCTTCAGGGAGAACCTTCAGTATGAACCCCTCTTTAACTCCCCGCTATTTAGCCAATCCCTTTTTAATCTCATCAAGGTTAGCCTTAAACTGTGGCGCCATCTGGAAAAATTTATCCAGTTTTTCGCAGACGTAGTCGCGGCAATAGGCGCAGTTGACAACCTTTTTCTCCCGCCCGCATTTCCTTACTTCGCAAACGGCGCAATAGGCGAGTTTCTTGCCGGAAGCCGGGGTACAACCGGTACAGTTGATATCTTCCGGTTTCATTTCATGGCCGTATTGCTTTGACCACAGCGCGGCGGTCTCTTTCCTCTTGGCATTATCGTTATTTTTAGTAGCGATAAAAGCCCCGCATTCCGAGCAGATAATCCCGCAGTAGGCAATAGTTTTATTCATTATTTACCTCACTCAAAATCCCTCTCAATCTCCCTTTATAAAGGGAGAAGCTATATTTTTACCTCTTTTTCCACACCACCCGATATTTAAAATCTTTCCCCCTTTCGCAAAGGGGGATAAAGGGGGATTTTGTACTGAACTATTTAACAAACCCCTGTTTGAACTCCGTGACCGCCTTTTTTAATATCTCTATATTCTTATCATCGAGCTTTTTGGTGGCGGCGATGGTCTGGCCTAAATCGGCATAGCTCGATTCCATGAACCGGTAAAAGTCCGCCTCGAAGGTACTGATTTTATCCATCGGTATATCGTCCATGTAGCCGTTAATCACGGCATAGAGAATCATGACCTGCTTTTCCATGGGCACCGGTACATACTGGTTCTGCTTTAAGACCTCCTGGATACGCTGGCCGCGCTCCAGCTGCGACCGGGTGGCCTTATCCAGTTCAGCGGTACCGAACTGGGCGAAAGCCGCCACCTCGCGGAACTGTCCCATGTCCAGCTTGAGCCGGCCGGCCACCTGTTTCATGGCCGGGGTCTGGGCCTTGCTCCCGACGCGGGACACCGAGATGCCTACGTTCAGGGCGGGCTTGATGCCGGCGTTAAACAGGTCCGTCTCCAGGTAAAGCTGGCCGTCAGTAATGGAGATAACGTTGGTGGGGATATAGGCAGAGACGTCGCCCGCCTGTGTCTCGATGATGGGCAGGGCCGTCAGCGAGCCGCCGCCGTA
>CAZXYV010000389.1:0-2000 GCA_964645025.1 uncultured Dehalococcoidaceae bacterium
GAGAACGTGGGCTCGCAGGACCAGGCCGCCGTGGCTTTTGGCGGATTCAACAAGATTGAGTTCGGCGGGCCGCGTAAACTATGGGTCCACCCGATAACGATAGAGCTTAGGAAAAGAGATTATTTACAGAGCCATCTCATGCTGTTTTTCACCGGGTTTCCCCGGAACGCATCGGACATCGCGGCGGAGCAGATTAAAAACACCCCTGAAAAGACCAGAGAGCTGACAGCAATGATGGAGCTGGTGGAAGCAGCGATGAATGTTCTCAACGGCAGTCAGGAAGGGTATACCGATTTCGGCAAACTTCTGCACGAATCCTGGATGCTGAAACGCAGCCTGACGTCTCACATCTCCAATTCGACCATCGACGAAATCTATAAAACAGCGCGGCAGGCCGGGGCGCTGGGAGGGAAACTCCTGGGTGCGGGCGGTGGGGGATTTATGCTGCTTTTCGTAACGCCGGAGCTCCAGCCCAAGGTGAAAGAGAGATTGAATAAACTACTTTACGTACCGTTTGCTTTCCATGACCTGGGCAGCCAGATAGTCTACTATGCCCCTGAAGAGAATTATTAGCAACCGGCCGGCAGGGAAGGTGGAAAATGAAAGAAACCATCATTAAAATACTGGAAGAAAGCGCCAGCGTTAAAAAAACGATGGCGTTGAGCATCACCGATAAAATAGCCGACGCCGCCCGGATGATAATTGACGCCTATAAAGCCGGGAAGAAAGTGCTTTTAATCGGTAACGGCGGGAGCGCCGCCGATGCCCAGCATATGGCCACGGAACTGGTCGGGCGGTTGCAGCGAGAAAGGGCGGCCTTGCCGGCTATCGCGCTGACCACCGACACCTCCCTGTTAACAGCTCTGGCTAATGACCGCGGGTACGATACCGTTTTCAGCCGCCAGATTGAGGCACTCGCTACCGCCGGTGATGTCCTGATAGCTCTCAGCACGAGCGGCACTTCAACAAATATCTTACAGGCCGTTAAAACAGCCAAATCAAAGGGGATTCAGGTGATAGCGCTGACGGGGAAGACCGGGGGTAAATTAAAAAGTTTAGCCGATTTGACCATCGCCGTCCCTTCTGAAAACACGCAGAGGATACAGGAAGCCCATCTTACGGTTGAGCACATTATTTGCCAACTCGTGGAAAGCGGGCTGTTTGATGAATCGAGCCGTATTTCTGGATAGGGGAGGGTTACTAAAAAGGCCGGGATAAAAATGACAAGGATGATGAGATTTATCCGGGGATTGTTAATCTATTATTTTACTCTAATTCTATCCCGCCTGTCCTTACCTCGAAACAAGGGAGCAATACCAACTACCAGAGTAAAGCGAATCCTGGTTTACGGGCAAATGGGTATTGGTAACATGATCATGTTCACCCCCTTTCTCAAAGCGCTGAGAAACCTTTTCCCTAATTCCGAAATTACTTTGCTGTTCTGGAAAAGAAACGGAGCGGAGCAAGTGGTGTCAGGAAGCAATTTAGTGGATAAAATCTTGATCTTGGATTATGAAAATCTAAATTGCTTTAAAAAATTACAGGCTATCTTACAAACAATAAAATACCGGCCTGATTTAATCATCGCCAGATTTCATGCCCACCACATTGTCTATGTATTAACGACTGTTTTAAGCAGAGCACCATATAGGGTAGGTCATGTATCCGGCGGAGGGTGGCGTGGAGTATATGATTACCTTTATAATTACCCTGTAAAATTGGGGGAGAACGAGCATGAAATCGACTGGTATTTACGCCTGGCAAGTGAGATAGGCACATATCCTGTAGATAAAAACACAGTTTTCTATATAAGCAATGAGGATGAACAATCTGCCCGAACATTTCTCCGTGCGCATGAAATCAATGAAAAAGAGCAATTTGTCACTATACAGGTCGGGACTAGCCTCGCACAAAGCTGGAAACGCTGGGATGTTGAAAAATGGAAAAGGCTTACCGAAATCCTCGTCCAAAACAATATCAAAGTAGTCGCTTTAGGCTCC
>CAZXYV010000390.1:0-1999 GCA_964645025.1 uncultured Dehalococcoidaceae bacterium
TCGGCACCTGGGATATTTACTGGGTGGCCGTCGCCGGGGATAAGCGCGGCCAGGGAATCGGCGGCGTTTTAACGAAAGCGGCGGAGGAGGATATCAGGCAAGCCAAGGGACGGCTCATACTCATCGAGACGTCTTCCACGCCCATATACGATAACACCCGGCGCTTTTACCTCGGCCATGGCTATACGCTCGTCGGCCGCATCCCGGATTTCTATGCGCCCGGCGACGATTTGCTCATCATGCAAAAACGGCTGAGCTAAACGCGATATATCCATTTCCAGCGGACGTCCTTCCAAGATTTATCTCCATTGGTATCAAAGAAAATGCTGGCCTCACCCCCTTTAATCCCCCTCTCCAACTGCTTTATTATTTAGGCTCATTTCTTTGATTGTTAGAGAGGGGAAAGAGATTTTAGAGAGGGGGCTTTGCCCCCCTCTCTTTATTTTTCTCCCCCTTCCCTTTTTAAGGGAAAGGGGTAAGGGGTTCACCCAGAATGGTTCACCCTGAAGGGGATGGGTTCAAAAAAGCACTCATAAATCTATTTTGCCCCCGGGTTAAATCCTGTGGTACTATTTTAAAAGGTACAGAAAATTGTGAGTAGCCCAACGTAATACAGGAATAATAGTTAATGTCAGAACAACTGCAAAACTTTGTCATGACTTTCGTGCCACTGTTCATCGTTATCGATGCCTTAGGCAACCTGCCGTTTCTCATTACCGCCGGCCAGGACATGGATCGGCCGCAGCAACGCAAAATGGTCCATTATGCGGTATTGACCGCTACGGTCGTCGGCCTGATATTTCTATTCTTCGGTCAGCTCATTTTGAATGTAATGAATATCGAAGTACCCGAGTTCGCCATCGCCGGCGGGATTATCCTGCTGGTGCTTTCCATAATGTATATGATTACCGGGCACATGGTGACGGTGGTCAAGGAAGAGATGGTGGCGGTCGTGCCCATCGGCACGCCGCTGACCGTCGGCCCGGCGACCATCACGACGCTGCTCCTGCTGGCCGGCCAGTATCGCCTGTACATGGTGCTTATCTCCTTCGCCCTGAATATGCTGATTACCTGGATTATCTTCCTCCTGAGCCAGAAGATTGCCGGCTTCATGGGGCAGGGCGGGCTGAGAGCTATCTCTCGTGTGTTCAGTTTGCTGCTGGCCGCCATCGCGGTTAGTATGGTCATCGGCGGGCTGCAAACTCTTGGTATCATCAAACTTGTCGGTTAGAACCGGCTGGAAGCTCGTGATAACCAGATTAAATGATTTCGATAATAACCCTCGGCATTGTCTTTGTCCTTATCGCCGTACGTCAGGTCGGTAATATCCGACTCCGCATCTGGCAGATAATGCTGGCGGGGGCGCTTGTCGTTCTTATCACCCGTCAGATATCTCCGGCGAAGGCGCTGGCGGCGATAAACGCCGATGTGATGCTTTTCCTGTTCGGCGTCTTCGTTATCGGCCAGGCGCTGGAAGACAGCGGCTACCTGGGTCACCTGGCCTACCGCCTGTTTTCGCGGGCCCGTTCGCTGAACACGCTGGTGCTTTTTATCCTTTTCGGTATGGGTATCCTCTCGGCCCTGCTGTTGAACGATACGCTGGCCATCATCGGCACGCCGGTGGTCCTGTCGCTGGCGAGTAAGACCGATACCCAGCCGAAGGTATTGCTGCTTTCCCTGGCCTTTGCCGTTACCATCGGCAGCGTCATGAGCCCGATAGGCAATCCGCAGAACCTGCTGATAGCCCTTCATGGTAACGTCACTAATCCGTTTATTACCTTTATGCAATATCTCCTGGCGCCGACTATCTTGAATCTGTTCCTCGCTTACCTGCTTTTACGGTGGTTTTACCGGGGACAGTTCCACAACGGGCTGCCGGTGCGCCCTATCGAGCCGATAAAGGATGCCCGGCTGGCCGGTCTGGCCAGGATTTCTTTGATTTTACTGGTCGTGATGATTATCGCCCGGATTGTGACCGTGCTCCTGAGACTCAATATCG
>CAZXYV010000391.1:0-1996 GCA_964645025.1 uncultured Dehalococcoidaceae bacterium
TATTTTGGAGGTGTTACGATGCCCAGAGGAGATGGAACCGGTCCGCCTACCGGACAGGGTCAGAGAGGGGGCAGAATGAAAGGCAGCCAAGCCGGGTCTGGCCCAGGCGGTAACTGTGTGTGTCCCAGTTGCGGCGAAAAGGTACCGCATAAGCAAGGAACGCCGTGCTACTCGGTAAGCTGTCCCAAGTGCGGCGCCAAAATGGTTAGAGAATAGAAAGAGCCTGATTATCAGTAAAGAGGACAACTATGTCACTCATACCAGCTTTTGAAATAGGCCTATGGAATTCCTGGATTTTCATGGTTTGGCTACTAATACAAAATTTTGGAGTAATGTTAGTTAGCAAAGACTTGTACCAGAGAGCAGGAATACCTCCTGACATGAAACCAAGCCAGACGTATAAAATTATCAGCTTTATATCTATGCTATTGTGGCTTTTACCTACAGCGTATTCCATTTTCCTGCCATTTAAACTAGGCACGATATGGTTTGCTATAGGTCTTACCATTTTCTTGCTAAGTATGATTATGAATGTGGTTGCAACAATCAATTTTGCTACGACCCCGATGAAAGAGCCTGTTACTAGCGGAGTGTATCGTTACTCACGACACCCGCTTTACGTAGCACACGTCCTAATATATCTCAGTGTTAGCTTAGCTTCAGCTTCTTGGGTTTTTCTGTTACTAACAGTCTTATTGGCAGTCGTAGTAAGCTTGTCTGTAGTCGATGAAGAACGCTACTGCCTTGAGAAATATGGTAACGCCTACCGTGAATACATGAATAAAACCCCAAGATGGATAGGAATACCGACATCGGGAAATAACTAAACCATAAGGAGGACTATTACAATGCCGTTTTTCGAGCCTTTGGAGAAGCTTGACCCAAAGCATGTTGACCTGGAAAGAGCCAGAAAATCCCTGCGAGAGGAGCTTGAGGCCATAGATTTCTATCAGGAGAGGATAGATGCCACCGAGGACATCTCACTAAAGAAGCTCCTCGAGCATAACATGAATGAAGAGAAGGAGCATGTCGCCATGCTCGTTGAGTGGCTGAGAAAGAACGACCCGACGCAGGACAAAGTATTCAAGGAACATGACTAGAGGTCGTTGAGACTGATATTGGAGCGCTAATGATTATCTCGGTTGCCAGCGGAAAAGGGGGAACTGGCAAGACACTGGTGGCTACCAGCCTTGCCCTCTCCCTGAAAGGCAGGTGCAAGGTGCAACTGCTTGACTGTGATGTCGAGGAGCCCAACGACCATATTTTCTTAAGGCCATCCATCACGGGGAGCGAAGCGGTATGCATTCCTATTCCCAGGGTAGATGAGGCTAAGTGCACATTCTGCGGTAAATGCGCAGAAGTCTGCGCTTATCATGCCATCGTGGTTTTTCCAAAAAATGTACTTGTCTTCCCGCATCTCTGCCACGGATGCGGCGCCTGCAGCTACCTCTGCCCCGAAAAAGTTATCACCGAAGAAGGAAAAGAAATCGGCGTCGTTGAATCCGGGAACGCGGATGGGGTTACTTTCGTTCAGGGCAGATTAAACGTGGGTGAGGCTATGCCGACACCGGTCATCAGGAAGGTGAAAGAACGGGTCAACCACGAAGGTATTTCTATAATCGATGTGTCGCCGGGAACTTCCTGTCCTGTAGTGGCATCGATAAAGGGCAGTGATTTCTGCCTGCTGGTGACCGAACCCACTCCCTTCGGACTGAACGACCTTATTTTAGCGGTAGAAACGGTAAAGAAACTTGAAGTACCCTGTGGCGTGGTCATCAACCGCTCCGGTGCCGGTGACAACGGCGTTGAGAAGTACTGTTATAAGGAAAATATACCTGTTCTGATGACGATTCCGCTGGATAAAGAGATTGCCCGTCTCTACTCCAGGGGGGTAACTCTGGCCGAAGGGATACCGCAGTGGAAAGCGAAATTCACCGAGCTTTATGACCGTATTCAGGAGTTAGTGGATGAAAGAAGTCGTTGTCTTAAGCGGTAA
>CAZXYV010000392.1:0-1993 GCA_964645025.1 uncultured Dehalococcoidaceae bacterium
GCACATTATCAACAGCTTCGTGATATAGATCCCACCGCCATTAATCTACACTAACAACTGACTAACGACGTCTTCAACAAAAACAAGGGGGTAGCTAATGCTAATCACCACTGCTGAAGAGTTTGCAAAATGGTTTAATGAGACAAACCCTACTACTTATCGTCGCATAACTGCAAAAGATGTAAATACGATGGCGGTTTGTGGGCTGATATGCCGGGAGGGATATTATAGCAAATCTAAAGACGGGAAGACAGTGAAAACACTACTCCAATATGAGCAAATCATACTGAACCATGACAAGAGAGCTGAAATTCTTATCGCTGATAGAGCGGTTTGCTGCACCCGATGCGGTTCGTTATTTTTTTCAAACTTTGATTATGAAAAGGAAAAGACGGAAAAATTTTGTCCTACCTGTGTCCTTCGATCTGAGAGAAAGAAGATCAAGAGTTTATTAAAAATATCAAAATTGGTGGAAGAAGTAGTACAGATAAAGATCAATCCGGCTGATCTAGGCATCACAGATGAACTCTACGATGATCTCTTTGACGATATAGAAAGATATCGTTGAAACAAACAAAGGAAAAAGAAATAAATCCTTATTACCCCCGGCTAAGATGGGATAAACTCGTGGAGCAGTCAAATCGAGGTAACGGTTAATGACTGGTACGTGCTGATGGCTGAATTAAAGTTTTTGCGGTGGAAGAAAAGAAGGAAGTACCCTGTCAAGGTGGATGAAGACGGGCGGTCGGCACGCCATCGCTGTTTCGAAATGTTCGCTCTGAAGGAACTCCTCCCGGAAATCGCCAGGAAGCTAGATATAAAACTGGCTACCGTGCACCGATACCACCTACAATGGAAAAAAGACCCCCGTTTCGAGGTCGTATATCAATTCGCAAAGAGTCTTTTCAATAAGATCAATCCCGAAAGAGCCGGGAACCTGGAGCTTCTTGCCAGCGCTTGGGGGTATTCGATAGAACAACTCGAGCATATTCTCTCCCAACCCTACGGGCTCAGGCGGCTCATGGTACGGAAAATCAAGACCCCGTCTCAAGCAGTTGCCGACCGCAAAATGCGTTTATCGCTGGAACTGGCCTTGCTCTTTTCCGACTTTCTTACCAAGGAAGACGGGCAATTTACAGATATTTTCTGGGCTCTTCATCGTTTGATGCGAGAAGCTGCGGCTTATCGCCGGCAAGCAAACGAGCGAATAGAGAAACAGAACGAATTCCTAGCATTAATTCACAGGATACTCGAGATCGATTTGGAGAGTGAGTGCAGAGGCAGGGTCAAACCTGACCGCTTATCCACAGAAGAACGCGATATTCTCATCAGGGACGGGATCAAAAAAGCAACGAGAAAAATGGAGGCATCGTACTGGCTCCGCATCGGTGAGTTGATGGTCGAGGGATTAACCAAGGAACAAGCCCGCGAGGAATTATATCAAGACGTGCTCGGGAAGGGTGATTTAAAGGTTGCGAAGTCGTTTCGCGAATTTCAGAATACGGTGCATCCCCCGAAGGTTGGCGACCAGTCGCTGCCGTCTGTCACCCCACCGTCTCCAGCCTCAATTAAGGATCCCCCTGAAACCACATTAAATGATCCGCCTGGGCCGAATAGCGGGTCGAAAGAGCTTTCGACGCAATAAAGTGTCATTTAAAGCCATTTTTAGGTGCCATTCATGGTGAGTTAAGTGGTCGTTTTTCAAGCTAAATTATCCTAGTATATCCTCTCAAATTTTTAGGTAATGTTATTAGCTTTAATTTGTCACCTTATGTGGGCCTTAAAATCACTTATATGCGCTATAAATTGCGTGTTTGGGCTCTTAAGAAACGCCAATTGTAGTTTATCTGGTAGTTTTACGACAACAAATATACCGAATATGGCTACATCAAGTTGCGATTCGGGGTCTATCAGCCTGGATTGAGGCTGCTAACTGATATAACATGCACTTGAGGAATACCTTATCTTGTACGAGTTATCCAGAATTATACAA
>CAZXYV010000393.1:0-1974 GCA_964645025.1 uncultured Dehalococcoidaceae bacterium
TGTGCTGCCATACATTCCCTCCTTTAAAATCAGAAACGTTAGCAGAATTTCAGCTATTTGCTCATAACATACACTGCGGCGGATTATTCTGTCAATACTTATAATTTCTTGACATTCGCCATCCGCCATAGTAATCTAAGGCAATATCACTCTGGACAATTTCAGGAGGTGAATAATGACTACGGAAAGTAAAACCTATCCCGTCAACCTCAAGGGCGAGCTATCGATTCCGCCAGGCCGGTGGGTCTGGATCTTTAAATGGCTGCTCGCCATCCCGCATTACATCTGCCTCTTTGGCCTGTGGGTAGCCTACATCTTTACATGGATTATTTCGTTCTTCGCTATCGTGTTCACCGGCAAATACCCGAAAGGCCTGTTCGACTTCAACGTCGGGGTATTACGCTGGTCGTGGCGGGTGTTCTTTTACAGCTACCAGGCGCTGGGCACCGATAAATACCCGCCCTTCTCTCTGGAATCTATCGCCGATTACCCCGCCGACCTGGAGATACCTTATCCAGAGAAGCTTTCCCAGGGACTAGTCTGGGTTAAATGGTGGCTTTTAGCTATCCCCCATTACGTTATCGTCGGCATCTTCCAGGGGGGATACGGCGGGCGCGGTTGCGGCGGCTTGACGACGATACTGGCGGTCATTGGCGCCATAGTACTGCTATTTACCGGCAAATATCCTGCGGAGATTTTCAAACTGGTTATCGGCCTGAACCGCTGGTCATACCGCGTTATAGCCTATGTATCGCTTATGACTGATGAATATCCGCCCTTCCGCCTGTGGGATGATTAAGACTCTACCTGGCATTTAGGGCAAAGGTAGGTACCCCGACCCCGCACCACGATACGCTTAATGGGCGCACCGCACCTGGGGCAGTCTTTGCCGGTGCCGTGCGCCACCCGGAACTCAGCGTGGGCCGTCCCGATATTGCCGTCGGGGCGGTAGTAGTTGCGTACGCTAGCCCCCTTGTTTTTAATGGCCGCCCGCAGCACGCGCCGGATGGCTTTATAAAGCCTTTTAACCTCTTCACCGGAAAGACCGCCGGCTGGCTTCCCCGGATGGATTTTAGCCTCGAAGAGGGCTTCATCGGCGTACATATTGCCGATGCCGGCGATGATGGACTGGTCGAGGAGCACCGGCTTGACCGGCGCTTTCCGGTTACGCAAAATGCCTGCCAGTGTCTCCTCTGTAAAATCATCATCCAGCGGCTCCGGTCCGAGCTTACGCGCCACGGCACTTTCGTCCGCCGCCAGCCACATTACCCCGAACTTGCGCGGGTCCCGGAAATGGAGCTCCGCGCCGTTGTCCAGTTGAAATAGAGCGCGGGTAAACTGTGCGTCGGGCGGGTCTATCAACAGCGAGCCGGTCATTTTCATGTGCATCACCAGCCTTTCGCCGCTACTAAGATGAAAAAAGAGATACTTACCGCGCCTTGATAGTCCCTGTATCACCTGCCCGATGACGCGGGCGCGGAACTCCGGCACCGACGGCTGGCGCACCATCTTGTCCCAGAAAATAGCCACGCCCTGTATCGTCCGCCCGACGACATAGGGCAGAAGCTCATTCTTAATTGTTTCAACTTCAGGTAGTTCTGGCATAGTTTAGAGGCTCCTAAGTGACAAGTATCAAAGGTCAAGTATCAAGTCCCCTCCCCTTTTTGCTACTTGTTACTTGCAACTTGCTACTTTAAACTACTTTACCTCTCCCCAGTTCCGGCCTACCTTAATATCCACCTTGAGCGGGACGGAAAGCTCTACCGCCGAGGACATGACGGCGGGGAGGAGCTTTCTCATGGTCTCCATCTCGGCATCCGGCACCTCGAAGATAAGCTCGTCATGTACCTGGAGCAGCATTTGGCTCTTGAGATGCCGGCTCACCATCTCGCGAAAGATATTAATCATTGCCACTTTAATGATATCGGCGGAGGTGCCCTGCACCGGCATGTTGATGGCCATGCGCTCGGCGGC
>CAZXYV010000394.1:0-1963 GCA_964645025.1 uncultured Dehalococcoidaceae bacterium
GCCGCCATCATGGCCTTAAGGTTGGCCGCGTTCGTCTGGGAGGCGCTGGCGCCGCCGGCCAGGATATAGCCGCCGCCCTTGGCGCATACTTCGATGAGCTTGCGGCAGTACTCTTTGACGGCCTGGGGCGTGCCAGTGCACATCAGCGAGGTGGGGACATTGCCGATGATGCAGCATTGACCGCCGAGTATCTCTTTCGCCTTGGCCATATCCGTCCGGTCAAAATGCCAGTTGACCCAGCCTTCGGGTAAATCCGTGACCTGCTTCAGGCGGTTGTTATAGCTACCTTCGGCGAACAGGTTCACCATCAGGCCTTCTTTGATAATCCCTAAAATGACTTCTTTGAGGGTAGGCCAGTAAAAGGTGGCGAACTGCTTGTCCGACATGAAGGTGTCATCGCCTTTATGGAGCGGGAAAGTCACCGTCAGGGCATTGATATCTTTACCCAGCGTTTTATATCGCTCGATGGTCAGTTCCGTAATTTTATCCAGGGCCTGGTGAATCTTTTGCGGACGGCGGAACATGTCCATCATAATTTCTTTAGTGCCCCTCAACAGGTCACCGAGGGTATCAAAAGGCGCCATCGATGGGCCACCCCTGACCGATGGGAGACCCGCCGCCAGCGCCGCCCGGCCGATTTCCAGGTTCACCTTCTGCATTTTTTCCTGCTCGATGCCGGAGTCAATCATCGCCTGGAAGGCCGCCCGTACACCCGGCAGGGCCGCTGGAGCGGCGAACGACGTGGGGAAACCCAGCAACGAGACGAGGGGAGGAAGGTTTTTCAGCGGCTCGAAGGCCCCCACCACGCGGGGCATAAAAACCCTCATCGCCCAGTCGGACGGGTCTTTAATCAGGGCATCGTATTCCTCGGCCTTCATATTCTCACCTTCGATAAACTGATTGGACGAGGCGTCGATGCCCAGGCCGTGACCCGGCCAGGCCGATAGTTTGTAATTGAGGATTTCCATGTGCCTCCCCGAGCTGATGCCGGTGCCGGTAAAACTATCCATATCGTCTTTAAAGTCCCGGATAAATTTCAGACCGGCCCGGCGCACGAGTTCGGGGTCGTACATCGCTTTATAGAGGTTACCGCCGGCGTGATAGACCGGGAAAGCCCCGGCCGGCAACTGGACCGGCACGCGGTCAGGTTCCTGCCGTTTGAGTGCCTTGATTATTCTCGTAACTCGTGCCCGATAGCCTTTTTTCGCTTCCGGGCTATCGAATTTGACACCCGGCGCCTCCAGCCAGTGTTGAAACCGCTTCTCCCTCTTTTCCTCAGGAGTAAGCTCTTCCCATTTCTTTTCTAGGTCCATGCAGCTCCTTCATTTTTCTGGCCGGAAACATCGTCATAAAGGTCACCGGCGCGCGATTAAAGCTAATTCTAATCGTAAAGGGTATTCAACGTCAACTTTTTGAAATACTTTTTTATTTTTAAATTGACAAATATTCTGGCGGTGCTTTACGATAAAATAGCTGGCCCGACCCGGAAAGAGGAGGTATTATTTCTCATGGACCCGATAAAAACAGAGTGCGGCTATGTCTCCGGTATAATGGTTGGCGATGCCGGTCAAGAGGTGCGTACCTACCGGGGCATCCCGTACGCCGCCCCGCCCGTGGGAGAATTCCGCTGGAAGCCCCCGCAACCGGTGGCACCGTGGCAAGGAACCCGTGAGTGCACCGCTTACAGCCATGTTACCCCGCAGGTGCTTGGGATGGGACCGCCCGTGTCCTTACCGCAGAGCGAAGACTGCCTTTACCTGAATGTCATCACGCCGGCTAAAAAGACTTCCGATAAACTGCCGGTCATGGTTTTCATGCACGGCGGTGGCTTTTCCGGCGGTCACGGTAATGAGACACTCTCTAATTCACCGCGGCTGGCCCGTCACGGCGTGGTGCTGGTAACCGTCAACATGCGGCTGGAAGCGCTGGGACTGCTATGCCATCCCCTGCTTTCTAAAGAGTC
>CAZXYV010000395.1:0-1962 GCA_964645025.1 uncultured Dehalococcoidaceae bacterium
AAGACTATCACGCTATGAAAAGGCCTGGCGCCGTAAGCTCGGGCGGGAACTGCGGACAGGCTACTGGGCCAGAAAACTGTACGAACGCCTGAGCTATCGACAAATCGACCGGCTCTTCGAGATAGTCAAGGCCGGCGGCATCGATGAAGCCCTGCTTAAAGCCACAGATGTTTCCTTCGATTGGCACGGCCGGACGTTACGGCAACTGCTGAAATACCAGGTGGTGGCAAAGTCCTTAAAAATCGTCAGGCTGCCCTTTAACTTACGGTAGAGTAACGGGTTCTTAAACTACCTATCAGGTTTACCTTAAATACCTATAACGATTAGAATAAAACATCATACCCTTAAGGGGGGATAGATGGTAAACAGTCCAGAGCAGGTTCCGGGTATCGGCGAGGCCGCCACGCAATACCTATCGAAACTATCCTCGAAAGAGAGGGAGGCCAGCCAGCCGGAGGTATATAAATTTGCCCGGTGGTATGGCTGGGAAATTTCTTTTTCCAGGCTGGCCGGACCCGCCGTGGCCAGCTATGCCGAGCAGCTTTCGGTCTCGGATACCGATTATGCCCAGAAGCTGGTGCTGGTGCGCGCCTTCCTCGCTTACGCCAAGAAAGCGGGCTGGAGCCGGACCAACCTGGCGATACACCTGAAACCTAAAAAAGGGAAAACCGGTCCGGTGGTGGCTCCAGCACGCAATCTGCCGGAAGCCGTGACACTGACCCGCCAGAAGTACGATGAGCTGACTAAAGAGCTGGAAAACCTTAAAAGCCAGAGCCAGAAACTGATGAGAGATATACAGATTGCCGCCGCCGATAAGGATTTCCGGGAAAACGCGCCGTTGCACGCCGCCCGGGAAGAGCGCGGACACGTCGAAGGGCGTATTAAAGAGCTGGAGGAAACACTTAAAGCGGCCACCATCATCGATGATAAGAAAGCACCCACTTTGAAGTCGGGCGTCGGCGATACCATCATCCTCAGCGACCTGGCCTCCGGTGAAGAGTGCCGTTACATGATCGTCGACCCCAGGGAGGTTAATCCTTCCAAGGGTAAAATATCTATCGCCTCCCCGCTGGGCAAGGCGCTCCTCGGCAAGCAGGGCGGCCAGGTAGTAGAGATAACGGCGCCGGCCGGCAAGCTACGCTACCGGATTATACGCATCGAACGCTAGCCCGTATATGCTATAATATTCTTAGCGTCATGGGGCCGTAGTTCACTCGGGAGAACGTCGCGTTCGCATCGCGAAGGTAGGGAGTTCGAATCTCCCCGGCTCCATTTAGCTTCCGGATATTTAACTCTGTTCTTCTGGATAAGCTGCTTTCAATACTCTTAAAGCTCTCAGAGTGACCCACTTGCTGGGTTGCCCTTTCTTTTCTTGTATCTCCGCCAACTCCTTGCCGGTTATATAAAGTCTCAGGGAGTTATGGTACCAATAAAAGACTTTCTTTTCTTGTGTGTCCGCCAACTCCTTGTAGGTACGTTCCAGCAGCCAGCGTCCTTGTTGGTTTTGCTTACTAATGACCAGATCTAACGCGTTGGCTAACTTGGGATTCTTGGCTTGCCCCAGCGCTGCCAGGACCTCCAGGTTCTGAAGCACATCGGCTTCGCTGCGGAGGGGATAATAGAACTTGAACCAGGTTGAGCTAGGCCTGTTCCCCCTGCCAAAGGGGTAATCGGCGACCGCCGGGTCGTGGCTCAAGAGAAAGTCCACACCCCGTTTGATAGCCTCATGCATATTCCTGGTCCGCTGCGCCGGTGGTACTTTGCTCAAGGCAATCATCGCATTGATGGCTCCCCAGGCGCATGGCAGACCAGCATTACGCTGTGGACAGGCGAATGGAAGAGATGAGTTCCCGGACTTACCGTAACGTTTGTTTGTATCGCGCTCCGAACCGTCAACCGCTCCTTCCCCGGTAATAGCCTGCGCCAGCCATTCCATCGCTGTCTGCAAGCGTTGGTCGTTAA
>CAZXYV010000396.1:0-1960 GCA_964645025.1 uncultured Dehalococcoidaceae bacterium
AAGGGTCGTCCTTCACTTTATGAAGGACTCTCAGCCCTGAGCACCCCTAGCGGTTATATATTTTCATCGTAACACAAATCTGCCTGGAAAGCAAACGACATTTAGCACCTACATTACACTAACCTCACCCCCTTTGTCCCTTCAGGGTGAACCTTCAGGCCGAGCCTTCTGGTCAAGACCCTTCACTTCGTGGCTCGCCACCGTTTCTCGCCACAGGTGGTGACCTCAGTGGAACCAGGATGAACCCCTCTTAGACACCCCGTTGCCGCGGGAGAGACTTTAAGAGGGGGCTTCGCCCTCGCCATGACAGGCCTTTTTTCTTCAGCCTCATCGTGATTTTATCACCCCTCCAATTCTATGCTAGACTATAGCAGTGACCAGATACTTCATCTTTGGCGTCACCAGCCTGTCATTCCTGCTCGTGGCCATTAGCGGCACCACCGTCTCTGTAGCCTTTCCTGAGATTACCAAGGAATTCAATGTATCTTTAATTCTGGCGGGCTGGGTGCTGGTCATCAACCAGCTGATGGCCACGGTTTTCATGCCGCTGGGCGGCAAGGCTGGCGAAATTTTCGGGGTCAAGCGTATCTATATCATATCCATCGCGGTCTTTACGGCCGGTTCACTCGTTTGCGCCTTGGCCCCTGATATTTGGGTCCTCATCGTGGGTCGGTTCTTTCAGGCCATCGGCCTCGGCACTATTTTACCCCTGGCCACCACTATCGTCAGCGATGCCTTCCCCAATTCCCGGCAGCAGGCGATAGGCTTTTTCACCAGCATTCTGCCCATCGGCAACATCATCGGGCCGAACATCGGCGGCTGGATGGTCGAATCTTTCGGCTGGCGCTCTACGTTCTGGCTTAATATCCCCCTGGGCATAATCGTAATCTTCGTCTCTCTGAAGCTTTTAAAAACCGGAAAAGGAGAAGGCGGTCATCTGGACCTGGTCGGCACTGGTCTCTTCAGCGGGGCTCTTTTTTCTTTTCTTATCGCTTTAAGCAGCATAGGAGATGTCCGGAACGGCGGCTCGTGGCTATGGCCTGTAGCACTCTTTGTCATCGCTATTATTTTTATAGCTGCTTTCTTCAGGCATGAGGGCCGCACCAAGAACCCCGTCATCGACCCCCATTTGCTGACTAAAAGCCCGTTCCTGGCGGCAAATGTCTTCAATCTTTTTTACGGTATGGCCGCGCTGGGCGTTATGTCTTTCATCCCCCTTTTCGCCACTTCTGTCTATGGCATGAGCACCCTGGAAAGCGGCATAATTCTTACGCCGAGGTCGGCAGGCATGATGTTGGCTTCGATAGGTACCAGTCTTTACCTGCCGAAACTGGGTTACCGTAAACCTATGGTCATAGGTACGATTATGATTGTGGTAAGCCTCTTCCTACTGGGACTTGAACCGTCGGGGCTCAATATATTCAGTTTTCATCTAAGCGGCGCCATTGTCATCGGGGCGATTCTTTTCCTGGCGGGTACAGGAATGGGAATAACAGCTCCGGCGGCCAATAATGCCTGTATCGACCTGATGCCGGAACGTATCGGCACGATAACTGGACTGCGCGGCATGTTCCGCCAGAGCGGCAGCGCCATCAGCATGACGATTACATCTCTGGTGCTGGAACTTTTTTCCGAGATAAGCCACGGTTTTATGGTAGTTTGCTTCGGACTGGCGTTTATTTTACTGATAACCGCCCCGACTATCTTTGCCATGCCTAAATCCGCCAAGGATTTACGCTCGGTGGAAAAAATCAGCCGGCCGGTGTCCTGATACAGCTTGACTACTCTTCTTTAAACGGCAGCGTCCACCTTGAGCCGGAGTTGTTCAGAAAGAACCTCTTGCCGAACTCCCGCGCCAGGTAGACCGAGGCCTCGAAACCGGTACAGTGAGAGACGCCCAGGTACTGCACCCCCATCTCCTGCAACTCCGCCGCCGTCTTTTTCAGGCGCTCTACAGAGG
>CAZXYV010000397.1:0-1958 GCA_964645025.1 uncultured Dehalococcoidaceae bacterium
TGCTTGGCCAGGTTCGAATCCTGGATCCCCAGCCAGATGCTCAAATAAGGTGGTTAAAGGCTAGGTGACAAAACGTTAGCATAGGCCTGCAAGGCATCAGTGCCGGGGATGTCCGCACCTGGAGCAAAATGGAAAATCCCGGTTCGAAGGGGGTAACAATGGTTACTGGAAACTTAAAAGCACTAGGTCTAAGAGTCACATACCCAAAGGGGGTGAAGTGCGCGGCATCAGGAAGTGCTACAGCTAAGGAGATTATAGTTGAAGTCGTCGCACCTGATGGGCGTTATTACGAATTTACTGTAGACTGGATACAAGACGAGAAAACGAATAAAGGCAGCTTTGCCGTAAGCGGAAGAAATACCAGTTAATTTTACCGGTCAACAATTGAGCCTATCGAAAAACTCCCCTTAAAATGTCCTTTGGGCTTACCTTCCAGAGCCATACCCCCTCAGCGAGGCGCTAAAACCGTGCCGGCGGAGATAAGTTGCGCGTTGAACTCGGCCGGGCCGACACGGTGTAGAACCTGGCACTGGCGGCCGATGGCGGTACAATCGGGCACGGTCACATCTTTCCCCAGCAAAGTAATGCCACCGTTACCCGGTATATATTCGGCACCAAACCCCACGTAGCAGAATTTCCCCAGCGTCGCTCCCTCATCAAAGATGCACCTATCGACAACGCTGTGATAACCCACCGAGACATTGTCCATAATTATCGAGTTTCTGACGATGGCCTGCCGGGCGACATGGACACCGGGAGAAAGGATTGAGTTTTCGACACGGCCGTCGATAACACATCCCGGGCTTATCAGGCTATTAACGATATTGCCTTCCCGGCTTTCGATACGCATGGGCAGGTCATGGCTTTCACCGAGGATGTCCCAATCGCCATTCAGGCTGAAGCGCGGCCTGTTTACCAGGAGTTCCATACTGGCATGATAATACGCTTCCGTAGTACCGATGTCCTGCCAGTACCCATCGTACTCATAGGCAAAAACCCGGTCAGTTTTTACCATCCGCGGCAATACGGCGTAACCAAAATCATGCCCGGATTCAAGGTCGCCGGCATCTTCCTTCAGGCGTTTGGCCAGCAGGTCCCGGTTGAAAAGGTAGATACCCATCGAAGCCAGGTCCGTCTGCGGTTTCGGGGATTTCTCGATGAATTCCTGTATCCTGCCTTCGGCATCGACGGTAACCGTACCGAAGCGCTGAATCTCTTCCGCCCGCACCCTGACGACGCCCACGGTCACATCCGCCTTCATGGCCTGATGAAAAGCAATCATCCGGCGGTAGTCCATCTTGTAAATGTGGTCCCCGGCCAGCACCAGCACGGTATCCGCATCATGCTTTTCCAGATAGTCGAGGTTCTGCTGAACGGCATCGGCCGTACCGGCATAGGAGCCGGCTAGCGGTGGCAGGATATCGAGACGGGCGCCGCCACGATTAGCCGAATACCATTCTGTTAAATAATCACTCATATAGGCCCGCTGGTAATCAACCAGAACGGCAATGTCGGTAACTCCGGAATGGACACAGTTACTAAGGCTGAAATCAATGACGCGGAAATTTCCAGCAAAGGGTAGCGCCGGCTTCGGTCTCAAATGACACAGCATATCCATCCTCTGACCCTTGCCTCCGGCGAGGATTAAAGCAACTGTTTTTCCCATGGCTTCATTCCCCTTTTCACCGTAACCATCTTGCAAATAACCCTGTTTCATGGTACATCCCGTGGCATACCAAAGTTATAAAATGCGGACAAATTTAATTACAAAAGTATCACATTTACAGGCATTTAAATCAGGTGGGTGGTGATTTTTCCCGGCCAAACCGCCTCCCTGGCGATTTATCCTGGCTCCGCCCCGGGTGGTTGGAATATTGAAAACGAATTTTGCTCATTTTACACACTTTAGAGTCACATATATATTAGTCATGGACACTTACGAAAAAGTCACAAAGTCA
>CAZXYV010000398.1:0-1933 GCA_964645025.1 uncultured Dehalococcoidaceae bacterium
ACAGGTTTACGATAATATCTATTATTCAGACCGGAGCGCCTCGATTGGATTGAGCTTCAATTTCCCTTGATAATACCAGAATTCTTCCTTCAAGCTTGACTGACTTGATACCAAAACGGTCTACCCATTATACTTATCGTAACCGCGCGTGACGAACCTCCTCCGGTGGTACAAGGGGAGAAATAACAATGGAAAAGAAGCATCAGAATCCCAGCCACAAAACTGTCAGGAAGTCCACGGCCGGGAGCGAAACTGAAAAAAACTTGCTGGCGGAGCAGCAGCAGCTCAACAACGTCCTGGAGATGCTGCCATGCTACCTGATACTACTAAGCCCGGATTACCACGTGCCCTTCGCCAATAAGTTTTTCCGGGAGCGTTTCGGCGAGTCTCGCGGCAGGCGCTGCTACGAGTACCTTTTTAATCGTACCGAGCCCTGCGAGGTCTGCGAGACATATAAAGTCCTGAAAAAGATGGAGCCCCTCGAATGGGAATGGGTCGGCCCGGACGGGCACAACTACTATATTTACGACTTCCCCTTCAAAGATGTGGACGGCTCCACCCTCATCATGGAAGTGGGTATCGACATCACCGTTCAAAAGCAGGCCCTGGCCGACCTGCGCCAGGCGCACGACGAGCTGGAGCTGCGTGTCCAGGAGCGTACCAGCGAACTGAAAGAAGTCAATAGAATGCTGCGGATTAAAGCGGCCGAACACATACAGGCGGAGGTAAGGGAAAAGCAGGCGGCCAAGGAATGGCAGGCGACCTTCGATTCGATTACCGACATGGTCTCCATTCAAGACAAAGATTGCCGGCTCGTCAGGGTAAACCAGGCCTACGCCGATGCCGTCGGAATGAGCCGGGAAAAACTGACCGGTCAAAAATGCTACACGGTGATACATGGCACGGAGTGCCCCATCGATAATTGCCCCCACCAGGAGGCATTGCAGACCCGAAAGGCTATTATCCGGGAAATATATGAACCTAAACTCGGCATTTATCTTGAAGTAAGCACCTCCCCTATTTTCAACGAAGCCGGCGAGCTCCGGGGTTCCGTCCATATCGCCAAAGATATCACCGAACGTAAGAAGGCGGAAGAGGCGCTGCGGGAGAGCCAGCATGACCTGAACCGCGCTCAGGCCGTCGCTAATACGGGGAGCTGGCATCTGGATGTCCAGCGCAACATATTATCCTGGTCCGATGAAACCTACTTCATGTTCGGTATTCCCAAGGGAACGCAGATGACTTACGAGACCTTCATTTCAACCATCCACCCGGAGGACAGGGATTACGTAGACAGGAAGTGGCAGGCGTCGCTCCGTGGTGAAGTCTATGACATCGAGCACCGCATCGTCGTCGGTAATGATATTAAATGGGTTAGGGAAAAGGCCGAACTGGACTTCGACCGGAACCATAGATTGCTGGGCGGATTCGGCACCGTCCAGGACATCACTGAACGTAAACAGGCGGAGGTAGCCCTCCGCGAGACAAGGGACTATCTGGATAACTTATTTAACTACGCTAATGCTCCCATCATCGTCTGGAATCCTGAATTCGAGATTACGCGTTTCAATCACGCTTTTGAAAGGCTAACGGGACGCACTGCGGAAGAGGTGTTGGGGGGAAAACTGGACATATTGTTTCCGGATAACAGCCATGATGAATCCTTGAAGCACATTCATGAAGCCACCTCCGGGGAGCGATGGGAGGTTGTCGAGATTCCTATCAAGCACAAAGATGGGACTGTGCGCATACTGCTGTGGAACTCAGCTAACCTCTATGCCGAAGATGGCAAGACGGTCATTGCCACTATAGCCCAGGGGCAGGATATCACCGAGCGTAAAAAGGCAGAGCAGCTCAAGGATGAGTTCATCGGCCTGGTCTCCCACGAGCTGCGCACGCCGCTGACCGTGATAACCGGCTCCCTGCGGACGGC
>CAZXYV010000399.1:0-1931 GCA_964645025.1 uncultured Dehalococcoidaceae bacterium
GTCCCGCAGGCCCTGGCAGAGCTCAATCATCTTTTCGAGTATGGGCGTGCCGGCCCGGGGGAAAACGCTCATTCTTCCCTCTTCACGTAGCTTGACCATGACCTTCCACCAGATTTTGCTATCGGGCAGGCTCTTCTGGTAGGCTACCGCTTCCTCGAAATCGACTTCCTTACCGGTAGGCCACATGTCCAGCGCTTCCCGTCGCTTTTTCATCAGCAGCTCATCGTCTATCCTCTTGTTACTGATTCTGAGCTTCTTCATCGTTGTCTCCGTTTTGTGGGTGCCGACATAAAGGTGGCGGCCTGTGATAGACCGGGCTGTCCCCCGGCGACATACAGGACTTGACCGGTAACATAATCAGAAAGCCCCGATACCAGGAATAAGGCCGGTCCGGCGATATCCGCCGCTTTACCCATTCTCCCCAGGGGTACTTCTTTTTTAGCGAGCGCCTTGAAAAAGGCCTGCTTTTCCTTCGCGGACTTGCCCCGGGATAAAGGGTCCCAGAACGGCGTCTCTATCGGGCCGGGGCAAATGCAGTTGACATAAATATTAAAAGGGGCCAGTTCGAAGGCCAGGTTCAACATCAGCCCGATAACACCGGCTTTAGCGGCGTGGTAGGCCAGCACGGAAACGGAGGGATGCACGGCGCCCATGGATGACAGGAAGACAATCTTGCCGTACCTTTTTTCTTTCATATAGGGCACCACCGCTTTAGACACCAGGAAATGGCCTTTCAGGTTCATCTCGATGACCCTGTCCCAATCTCCCTCTGATGATGTATCGATATTGCCGCCGCCGGCGCCGCCGGCATTATTGACCAGGATATCTATTTTCCCGAATTGTTTAATCGCCCTGGCTACCATTGCGTTGACCTCGGAACTATTAGAGATATCGGCCTTAATCGCCAGGGACTTACACCCCAGGGCTTTAACCTGACCGGCTACTTCTCGGGCGCCCTGGATATCTATATCGTTGACGATGATGTCACAGCCCTCCCGGGCAAACCGCAGGGACATGGCCTTGCCTATCCCCTTGGCACCACCGGTAATGAGGGCGACTCTATCTTTAAGCAGCACCTTTGGTCTCCTTCGAAAATCGTTCTAAGATGTTTGAAATATAATCCGAGTATCTTTATTGTAATGCCTGATTGTTAGGTTGTAAACATTAATTTCCGGCGAGTGTAAAATATTCTGAAAAATCTTAAAAAAAGAGGTGTGCTTTTTTGAAAATAGTTGTATAATTGTCTCACTATCAACCGGAGGACTTCCTCGAAAGGAGAGTGCCATGATAGCAGTTACCGGGGCCAATGGTGAACTCGGGAGCCGGGTGGCCGCCCGCCTGGCCAGAATGGGGGTGAGACAGCGGCTTATTATCCGCGACCCTGAAAAGGTAACACGACTGCCCGGCGCCGAGGTGGCGGTGGCTTCGGCCTACGGCGATGCGGCCGCCATGGGTCGGGCGCTGCACGGCGTGGAGACGCTCTTCCTCGTTTCAGCGCACGACCGGTTCGGGGTGGTCCAGAACGCTATCATGCAGGGCAAGGCGCCCCCTGCTTACGACCGTCTGCAGCAACAATGCACCGCCGCCGATGCCGCCGCAGCTGTAGGCGTCAGACGCATCGTATACCTGTCGTTTATGAGTGCGGCACCCGATGCCACTTTTATCCTGGCCCATGACCATTATTATACCGAAGAGCATATCCGGAACATCGGGGTAGCCTTCACCTTTCTGCGCATGAGCCTTTATACCGACCACGTACCGGTGATGGTCTCGGCCGGCGGGATTATCCGGGGGCCGGGTGGGGAGGGGCGCGCCGCCTGGGTAACGCGCGACGATATCGCCGATGTAGCCGCAACCGTACTCACCCAGAGCGGACACGAGGGGGAGACGTACGATGTCACCGGGCCGGAGGCCATCACGCTGACCGAGAC
>CAZXYV010000400.1:0-1930 GCA_964645025.1 uncultured Dehalococcoidaceae bacterium
AGTTCCAGGACGCCCTCATCGATAACCTGTGCATGCAGCTCGTGCGCCGACCGCAGGAATACGACGTCATCGTCGCCCCCAATCTTTACGGGGACATTATTTCCGACCTCTGTGCGGGTCTGGTGGGCGGGCTGGGCCTCGCCCCCGGCGCTAACATCGGGGAAGGTATCGCGCTTTTCGAGCCGACGCACGGCAGCGCGCCTAAATACCGTGGCCTGAACAAGGTCAACCCCATGGCCATGATGCTTTCCGGGGTGATGCTCCTGCGTCATATCGGCGAGGATAAAGCCGCCGCCCGGCTGGAAAAAGCCATCGCCGCGGTCATCGTCGAGGGAAAGTGCGTCACCTACGACATGAAAGCGCGCCGCGATGACCCGTCCGCCGTGGGCACCTCGCAGGTAGCCGACGCCGTCATCGAAAAGCTGAAAAAGATACATTGATATCAAGTCATATATATGCTACAATTCTCCCGACTAATTTACTATTAAAGGAGTTACTTAATGGATAAAAAAGAAATCATGGCCTTCATCACCGCCAATCCCACCGGCTTTCTCGCCACCACCGACGGCAAGAAACCGCATGTACGCGCCTTCGGGATTTTCCGGGCGGATGAAAACGGCATCATATATTATACCCAGAACGTTAAAGACGTTTACAAGCAGATGGCCAAGTACCCGGATATCGAGGTCTGCTACCATGCCAACAGAGTCATGCTCAGGGTCGCCGGCACGGTGCAGTGGCTGGAAGACATGGCGCTGAAAAAGGAACTCGTAGAAAAGCGCCCCTTCCTCAAACCGCAGATAGAGAAGAACGGCTGGGACTACCTCAAGCCCTTTACCCTGAAGAACGCCAAGGCCACCGTCCTCGATATGAGCCAGCCGTCCACGCCGGGCGCTCCCAAGACCTGGATTGATTTATAAAATGAGGTAATTAAGCTCAGTGCAAGGTCAAACTGATTGCGTTTTCTGCAAGATTATTAGCGGCGCCATACCATCGAAAATAGTCTATCAAGACGATGATGTCCTGGTCTTCCCTGATATCAACCCCATCACGCCTTTACACCTGCTCATCATTACGAGGAAGCACATACCTTCGCTGTCCCGCATGACCGCTGCCGAAACGCCTCTCGTGGGGAAGATGGTAAAAGTGGCCAACAAAATTGCCCGGGAGCAGGGTATCTCAGAAAAAGGCTACCGCCTCACCATCAACAGCGGCGCCGAGGCCGGGCAGGTAGTGCCGCACCTTCATATGCATTTCATGGGGGGCCGTAACCTCCACTGGGACAACTAACATAGACCGTTATTTCAGCCCCGTATCGCTGTACGGGGTTCACCCTGAAGAGTTCTCCCTGAAGGGTAAACTCCAGCTGGAATCCAGAAGTGGGGATATAGCGAGGGGCTCTAATTTCACCCTCACCCATGCCTCTCCCTTCAGGGGAGAGGAGATTTTAACGTGCCTTACGGTGTTCTAAGAACATCAGCAGTCCGGCAATACTCTTAGAATCCTCGATTGCGCCGGAAGCTATCAAATCAGTTATTTGCGCCACCGGCACCTTTACCACTTCAATACCGGCGGTATCCTCGGCAGAAAGCGGGTCGGGCTCGAAATCAGTCGCCGTATAAAGATGCATGTATTCGCTGCTGAAGCCCGGTGAAAGGTAAAAACCGGTTAAACGTTCCACCTTGCCCGGCCGCAAGCCAGTCTCCTCTTGCATCTCCCTTATCACTGTCTCCGCCGCGTCCTCACCGGGGTCGATGCCGCCCGCCGGTATCTCCAGCAACTCCTTATCGGCCGCCAGGCGGTACTGCCTTACCAGGAGGATATAATCATCGGCATCCACCGGTATAACGCCGATACAATCCCCGTGTTCGACAATCTCACGCGTGCTCTGCCGTCCGTCGGCCGTCCGGACGGTGTCGACACGCAGCTT
>CAZXYV010000401.1:0-1929 GCA_964645025.1 uncultured Dehalococcoidaceae bacterium
TATTCACATTATTTTGCCCTCCTTAAAGTCGTTCTACCGGTTCATCAGGTGGGTCATTGTGTTTAACCAGATAACATTGCCGCCCGTCCGGGGCAGGCATAAACCAGTCCGTAGATATTTCTCTTCACCAGATAGCCGTTATCAGGAATGGTACCGGGTGTCAGGGTATCATGGTCTCCGGGTGACGCCGGGGCCGTATTCACCGCGACCAGTGTTTGAGCCAGGACGGCGGTGAAGACGATACCGGCGATAAAAGCCAAAATCAGCCACAGCCGGGTGCTGCGTTCAGTATCGGGCATTGAATCTACAATTACTCTTGACATTTTTTTAATACAGGTTAACAATCTCGTCTACCCGTGCCGGGATGGTCCGTTCCAGGATAAGTACCGCGCCGACGGGCGGCTTGATTTCCAGCGAAAAGCGGTGATAGGGGCGTGGTTTCTTCTCATCGCTGACGTTGGCGCTTACCGGGGACAGGTCTACGACAATCAGGAACAGCTCGTTGCTATCGAGCAGATTATCGGCGGTATCGGTGTTCAGCTTGGTCAACGTCCAGTTTAAAGAAGAGAACATCTGGTAAGCATCGCTATAGGAGATGACGACTTTATTGGTAATGTTACCTGTTGAGGGCGGGGTAAAATCGATCATGTCGCCACCGGTGGTGGTGGCTAAGGTAAATGAGACTTCAGTTAGAATGCTGTTGACCATTCTCCCGTACATATTTCCTTTTATTTCCAGGGTACTTCTGGCTTCATCCAGTCCGGCATGGATAGCCTCTTTGGCTTTCTGGGTAGAAAAAAGGCCGGCGGAAAGCACCACGTAGGCAAAAACCGAGGCTACGATAACAAAGGCGATGAGGATGATAGCTGTTTCGATTCCGGTGATACCCTGCTGGCTGCCAAGCAATCTTCTTAACAATCTACGCATCGCGATTTCCTCCCTTGCGGCGGCATGGATATTACCAATCTACCTCTGATGGTGCGCCGTCACCACCAGACCATCCCCAATCTTGGCGAGTCATTTTCCTAAATATTGTCTGGAGGCTTACTACCGCCAGAAACCAAAGTATTCCCCAAGAGTAATTGGGGGGTAGCATCCATGGCGCTCCAGGGGCTGGAGTGGCAGAATCAGAAGCGAGAATCCCATATCATGGGCCAGTCTGTCATCCGCTAGATGGTAAAAATAAAACGAAATATTAATGATAATTTAATATCTTATTTATGAATTTTTATTATTCTCTTTATGACTTTGGCTTACAATCATAGCGGATTGCCGAATGGCGAATAACCTGAATGCCCAAAAAGTGCCGGAAGGTAAAGGAAAGGCCGCAAGTATGACACAGGCAAAGTCGGAAACCATCCGCCTCTACGTGGTTGAAGAACAGGAAATATATCGAGAGATGTACCAGTGCCTCCTGCCGACGCGGGCCAATATTGAAATTCTGCGCATCTCGGCGAATGGTGATAAAGGAGTCATGGCCAGGGGCGTTGCCGAAGTAAATCCCGATGTCCTTTTGTTAAGTGTCAGAAAGCTGGATGTAAATATCATTGAAGAACTGGAACGAATCAGGAATACTAATCCCAGGATGGGGATAGTAATCCTGATTGTTTTTTATAGTTCCCAGGACATTGAGTTGCTGCGACGGCTGGCGCTATGTGGCGAAAGCGGTATGGCCCTGTTCTTAAAACAATCCCTGGATAAAGTCGAGCAGCTGTGCCGCACGATTATCGCCGTGAGCCAGGGGCAGGTTATCCTCGACCCGCCGCTGGCCACTTTTATGTTCGCCGGCAAGCCGGAGTGTCCTTTCCTGAAACAACTTACTACCCGGGAACTGGAAATTCTCAGCTTACTATCCCAGGGATATACGAACTCAGCCATCGCGGAGACCCTCTTCATCGATATCAAGACCGTCGAGCACCATCTGAACAG
>CAZXYV010000402.1:0-1927 GCA_964645025.1 uncultured Dehalococcoidaceae bacterium
GGATATCGAGGCCGGGACTTATGCTTTACAGGGGGCGCTGCCGGTGAATACCGACGGCGGTCTGAAGTGTTTCGGGCATCCTATCGGCGCGACGGGTTTGAGGATGCTGTATGAAGTGTACAAGCAGCTACAGGGTAAAGCCGGCACGCGCCAGGTGAAAAATCCGCGCCTCGGTTTGACCCATAACCAGGGCGGCGAGCCGGGCGCCGCTACGGTCAGCGTTTTAATCGCCGGAAACGAAATTGGATAATTATAGTAGGAAATGAAAATGAGCGAAGAAAAAGTACTCCGTAAAGTCATCATTACCGCCGCCATCACCGGGCAGGGGGCTACGCCGGTGATGTCCGAGTTTCTGCCGCTGACCCCCAGGCAGATTGCCGATGATGCCGTCAAGGCTTTTAAAGCCGGGGCGGCTATCGTCCACATTCATGCCCGCAAGGCCGAAAACGGTGAACCGACGCCGAGCCTGCCTGTCTTTAGGGAAATCGTGACGGACATTAAAAAGCGATGCAACGTGGTAATTAACATCACCACCGGCGGCGCCGGCACTCCCGAGGAGAGGATTAAAGTGGTGCCGGAGTTCAAGCCGGAGATGGCCACTCTCAACTGCGGCTCGCTCAGTGGCACGGCGATACAGGTTTACGAGCGGATGAAGGACAAAATCAAGTACCAGTGGGAAAAAGAGTTTTTAGCGCGGGAGACCTTCATCTTTGAGAATACCTATAAAATGATGCGGGAATACAGCCAGGCCTGCCGCGAGAATAACACCCGGCCCGAGCTGGAAATCTGGGACATCGGCCAGATTAGCGCCGTCAAATATATGATCGACCGAGGGTACGTGGATACGCCCGTGCACCTGCAATTCGTCATGGGCGCCTTAAGCGGCATGCCGGCCACGGTCAGCACGCTGGTTTTCGTTTTTGAGCGTACCCGCGAGGTACTGGGCAGCTTCTCATGGTCGGTGGCGGCGGTCGGCAGGGACCAGATACCCATCGGCGCGGCGACTTTAGCGATGGGGGGCCACGTGAGGGTCGGACTCGAAGACAGTCTGTATGCCGGCTATGGCAGGATGGCGCAAAGCAGCGCCGAGCAGGTGGAGCGCATCGTGAAAATTGCCGCTCAAATGAGCATCCAACCGGCCACTCCCGATGATGTCCGACAGATGCTCGGACTCAAGGGAATTGATAAGGTTAACTATTAGTCTCGAAGACTATTTAGCATAGGGAGAATACCCAGAGGAGGGCAGAGATATGACTACGGAAGCGCGTTATTCCGGTACGGCGAAACCGGACATATATGCCTCGGCAGATTCTAAAGACAATAAAGTGCAGCGCCAGATGGTCAGGGTGGTGATTCAGCACAAGAGTGACGATATCGAAGGCCTGCTCAATATACTTAAAGAGGTCAGGGACGAGATTTTCAAGTTTCCCGGCTATGTCACCAGCGAGCATCTGATAAATGTCAAAGACCCTACCAATATACTCGTTATCAGCACCTGGCAGAACTACGAACGCTGGAACGCCTGGGTCAACTCCGAGATATGCAAAAAGCTTACCGCGCGCGTCAAAGCCAAGCTGACGAAACCCCTCAAGATAACCGTTTATAACTACTTCGTCATCCGGGAAAAGAGAGTCTGGTCCACCTTCTGACCGGTAAAGTGTAAGTATGTAAAACACTGACCCCCTCCCGAAACGGAGGGGGTCTTTATTTTGAGTTCCTTGTCATTGCGAGACCCCGATGAAATCGGGGCGAAGCAATCCCTTAGATGGAATTGAAGCATTGATGGGGATTGCCACGGGCTTCGCCCTCGCAATGACAGGGTGTTTTTGACAACCTACATACCCTTTAAAGAGGTATAAATCCCGCCGGTGCCGCCGTAGAGCTTCAGCCCGTACTTTTCATATATCGGCAGGGCTTCCTCGTAAAG
>CAZXYV010000403.1:0-1926 GCA_964645025.1 uncultured Dehalococcoidaceae bacterium
CCATGACCTCTCGGATGAAATCAAGCTCGATAAATTCAAGAAACACTCTATCGAGGTGGTCGTGGACAGGCTGGTTACCGGGCAAGGTCCTTCTGCCGAAGGACACAGCCTTCAGTCCGAGCCTTCTGGCCGAGGCCGTTCCGCCGATTCCATCGAGACCGCCTTAAAAGTCGGGGGCGGGATAGTGCTGGTAGCCGTGACCGGCGGCGAGGAGCTTCTCTTCTCGGAGCAGTTCGCCTGCGTTCACTGCGGTATCAGCCTGGGGGAAATCGCCCCCCGCACCTTCAGCTTTAACAGCCCCCACGGGGCCTGTCCCGCCTGCACCGGCCTGGGCTTCCGGCAGGAAATCGACCCCGATTTAGTATTGAATAAAGACCTGTCCGTCCTCCAGGGGGCCATCCGCCCCTGGCAGACGCATAACTGGTATCTTTACCGGGTGGAGCCCCTGGCCAGGTCGCATAACTTTTCGCTGCACATGCCGGTCAAAGACCTGACCAAGGAGCAGCTTGATCTCCTCCTCTATGGCGAGGGCAAAGAAATATATTCATATCACAACCGTTTCGGGAGGACGGTGCGCCGCTTTGACGGCTTTGAGGGCGTTATCCCCGCCCTTGAACGGTTGCACCACGATACGGAATCGGAGAACGCGCGCGCTTTTTATGAACGCTACATGGTTTATAAGCCATGCCTGGAATGCCAGGGCAAGCGGTTGAAACCGGAGTCGCTGGCAGTTACCATCGGCGGGAAAAATATCATGGATGTCAGCGGTATGCCGGTGGTGCAGTCGCTGGCCTGGATGGATGAAATCGACGCCAATGTCCTGACCGAGCGCGAGAAACTGATTGCCCACCAGATACTCAAGGAGATTAAGACGCGCCTGGGTTTCCTGAAAGACGTGGGGCTGGACTATCTCTCTACCGGCCGCGCCGCGATGACTTTAAGCGGCGGCGAGTCCCAGCGTATCCGGCTGGCCACGCAAATCGGCAGCGGTCTGATGGGGGTCCTGTATGTCTGCGACGAGCCGACGGTCGGCCTGCATCCCGCCGATGACTATCGCCTGATTCAGACGATGCAGCGGTTAAGAGATTTAGGTAATACTATCCTGGTCGTCGAGCATGACGAGGCCATGATGCGCGCCGCCGACCACATTATCGATATGGGGCCCGGCGCCGGCGAGCGTGGCGGCTATATCGTCGCCACGGGCACGCTGGACGATATTTTAAAGTGTAAAGAGTCGCTGACCGGACAATACTTGAGCGGCGCTAAAATGATTCCCCTCCCTGCCAGGCGGCGCCCCGGCAACGGTAAAGAGCTGGTTATCAAGGGGGCGCGGCAGAACAACCTGAAAAACATCGATGTGGCGATACCGCTGGGCAGGTTCGTCTGCATCGCCGGGGTTTCCGGCAGCGGTAAGAGCACCCTCATCGATGAAATCCTCTACCGCAAGCTCGCCCAACTCTTCTACCGCGCTAAAGAGAGGGCCGGCGCTTGCGACGCTATCGTCGGCATCGAGCATATCGATAAGGTCATCAATATCGACCAGTCGCCAATAGGACGCACCCCCCGCTCCAACCCCGCCACCTATACCGGCGCTTTCACCCCCATCCGCGAGCTTTTCGCCACCGTACCGGAAGCACGGCTGCGGGGCTACGGGCCGGGGCGCTTTTCCTTCAACGTCAAGGGCGGGCGCTGCGAGTCCTGCCGCGGCGAAGGCTATATCGAGATTGAGATGCAGTTCCTGCCGGACGTCACCGTCCCCTGCGAGGTCTGCAAGGGGGCGCGCTATAACCGCGAGGCGCTGGAGATAAAGTTCAAGGGCAAGAACATCGCCGAGGTGCTGGACATGACGGTGGCGCAATCGCTCGATTTCTTCGAGCATTTCCCCCGCATCAGGGGCAAGATGGAGACGCTCAACGACGTCGGCCT
>CAZXYV010000404.1:0-1916 GCA_964645025.1 uncultured Dehalococcoidaceae bacterium
CCTGTCCAAAATGCTTCCCCCGGAGGCCCTGACCACACCATTTAGTGAAGTATCTGTTTGATATATGAATTTCATTGAGAAGCTGGCCAGGGCCAGCCGGAAAAACCGGAGCCTCCTCTGCGTGGGGCTCGACCCCGACCCGGCGCTGCTGCCGGAGGGAATAGACATCTTCGACTTCAATAAGGATATAATTGATGCTACCGCCGACCTGGTCTGCGCCTATAAACCGAATATCGCCTTCTACGAAGCCTTGGGTAATGCCGGTCTGGATGCCCTGAAGCGCACCCGGGAATATATCGGCGGCGATATTCCGGTAATCGTGGATGCCAAGCGCGGCGATATTGGCAATGTAGCCCGGGCCTATGCCCGCGGCCTTTTCGACTATTTTAACTTCGATGCCACGACGGCCAGCCCTTACCTCGGCTTCGATTCTCTGGAGCCTTTTATCCAGTATCAAGACCGCGGCGTTTTCATCCTCTGCCGCACCTCCAATCCCGGCGCGGTGGATTTCCAATCGCTTTCCTGCAAGGTCGGAGGCGGACATAAGATGCTCTTTGAAATCGTCGCCGAGAAGGTCAATAGCTGGAACACGCACGGCAACCTGGGGCTGGTGGTGGGAGCTACCTATCCCGAAGAGCTGAAGCTGATACGGCAGAGGTATCCGGATATGCCGCTGTTGATACCGGGGGTAGGCGCGCAGGGCGGGGAGCTTGCCCTGGTGGTAAAGTACGGCGTCGATGCCGGCCGGCAGAGGACGGTTATCAACTCATCGCGCCAGATACTTTATGCCTCGAAAGGGAAGGACTTTGCCGCGGCGGCCCGGCGCGCCGCCCGGGAGATGCGGGACAGTATTAACAGCTATCTGGACCATCCCGATTCGTAATGGTAGGTAACAGTGGCGGATATTAAGCTCGGCGACGTGGTCCATCTCAAGAAGGTTCACCCCTGCGGCGGCTATGATTGGCAGGTAATCAGGCTCGGCGCCGATATTGGCATCAAATGTCTAAAATGCGGCCGCCGCGTCCTGCTGGAAAGAAGTGTTTTCAATCGCCGCGTGAAGGAGTCTATTTCACGGTAGCGGGTCGTGTATCTGGCTTTAACAAACCTTTAACGCCCGCTTTACAGCCATAGGATACGTCTTCCTGAGCCGCCCGGTACTGATTGCTTTTTTCGTGTAAAACGCTGGCGACAGCCCGGCTCAGGCTGTGGGCGCTAAGGGGTTTGATAAGGTAGCTGGTGGCGCCCATGCGTAAAGTCCTCTTGCGCTGCATGGTTTCGGCGATGGCCGTGAGCACGACCACAGGTATCGTAGCGAACTCCGGGTTCCGTTTAATCTCGCGCAGAATCGACCATCCATCAAGGCCGGGGAGCCTCAAGTCCAGTATGACCAGAGAAATCGAGTTATCCCTGATGAGTTTCATCCCGGTCGTGCCGTCGCTGGCTTCATATACATCATAGCCCTCAAGCTCCAGCACCCGGGCGATAAAGTTCCGGATTTCTGCTTCATCTTCAATAATCAGTATCGTCTTCAACTTGCGTGTCCTCATCCGCCTGGTGTCCGTTTTTCTTTTTAAAGAGTAGCAGTCAACCATAAAGAATCGCCTAAAAATTATAAATAGAATATTAAGAAAGGATAAAGTTTCCGTAAAAATTATACCAGAATGACCATAAAATGGCAATTCTTAGTGCCAGATGGCGAATATTAGGAAGGAAGGCAAGATAAAATTGGACAATTATCGCCAATGTATGCCTGCGTCCGGAAATCTTGTCAGGTCAAGTCAGCAAATGATATGATGAGAATAATCAGAAGTAATTTGAAGCTAACCGTAATTACTCATCATGCCAGCGTAGCTCAGGGGTAGAGCAGCGGTTTCGTAAACCGCTTGTCGTAGGTTCGATTCCTATCGCTGGCTCCA
>CAZXYV010000405.1:0-1890 GCA_964645025.1 uncultured Dehalococcoidaceae bacterium
TCATCGTCTTCTGCTGCCAGAGTCCCAAGGACATACCGGATACGGTCGCCCAGGCCTCGGCGGCGGCGGCGGAAGCGCTGGCCATGATTTCCCGCGGCACAGTGGAGATTGAGGCGGCCACGGCCGTCGTGAACGAGAAGCTCTGCTCCGGCTGCCAACTATGTAAGGCCGTCTGCCCGTACAGCGCGATATCTTTCGACGATAAGAAGAGGGTGTGCCGGGTCAATGATGCCCTCTGTAAAGGCTGCGGCGCCTGCGCGGGCGGCTGCCCCTCCGACGCTATCAGCCTTAACCACTACACCAACGAGCAAATCCTCGCCCAGATGGAAGGGGCGCTGACATAGACCTGGGCAAAATCCCCCTTTTATCCCCCTTTACGAAAGGGGGACAAAGCGTTTGTAGAGAAAGATAATTTTAAAGAAAAATGACATCGTCTCCCTTTGTAAAGGGAGAGCGAGAGGAATTTTGTAATAAGTAGGTTTTCAAAGCGTTTTTGTTCTGGACACAAACTCAGGTGATGTATTATAATTACCTCGGTAATATGTCGGAAGTACTAGAACCTCGGTACGATTGCCGGGAAAATAAGCTACCGGCCGGGGCCGAGGTATCAGTTATTTTACCCCCCGCCCTTCCATAAGAAGGGGAGGGGTTTTATTATGCCTGTATCGGCGTTGGCTTAACCGTACGGACTTAAAAGAGTATTTCCATCGTTACCGCATATATTAACTGGCGCACGAATACAGAGAAAGGAGTTGGTCTTGATGGTTAAGGAACTTCCCGTTGTTTACCTGCAAACAGCCGCCTGCAGCGGTTGCGCCGTATCGCTCCTGAATACGGCCAGCCCCACCATCAAAAATGTGCTCATCGACCAGATTGCCCCCGGTGTGCACATCAATCTCAGGTTTCACCCGGTGGTGATGGCCGCCGCCGGCGACATGGCCCTGCAGGTCATGGAGGACACGGCCAGACAGAAGAAGGGCGGGTATGTCCTCGTCGTCGATGGCGCCGTCCCCATGGCCGAGAATGGCATTTACGGGGCTGTCGGCGAGAGGAACGGTAAGCCGGTCACCATGCTGCAAAGGGTGACGGAGCTTGCCCAGGACGCCCTGGCCGTCATCGCGCTGGGCACCTGCGCCTCGTTCGGCGGCATCCCGGCCGCCAAACCCAACCCCACCAACTGCCAGCCGGTGCAAAAGGCGCTCGAGGCCAAGGGCATTAAGAAACCCCTGGTGAATATCCCCGGCTGCCCCCCGCACCCCGACTGGTTCGTGGGGACGGTGGCCAGCGTCCTCCTCAAAGGTTTACCGACGGCTGATGACCTCGACGACCTGCTCAGACCGAAGGCCTTCTACGGAAAGCTGATTCACGAGAACTGCCCCCGCCGCGCCTCTTTCGATGAAGGCAAGTTCGCCAAGAAGTTCGGCGACGAGGGCTGCCTCTACGAGCTCGGCTGCAAAGGCCCTATCACCTACGCCGACTGCCCCCTGAGGAAATGGAACAGCGGCACCAACTGGGTCATCGGGGCCGGGGCGCCGTGCAACGGCTGCACCCAGCCCGAATTCCCCGACCAGACGGCGCCATTTTATGAGAAGCTCGTTGACGTCGAGCTACCGACTATCGGCGCCTACTGGGTAAACAAGGAGGTGAAATAATGGGCAAAATCGTTATCGATCCCGTCACCAGGATTGAGGGACATCTGAAAATAGAGTGCACCGTCGAGAACGGCGTCGTCAAGGACGCCCGGGCCACCGGCAACCTCTTCCGCGGGCTGGAAATCATCCTGCGCGGTAGAGACCCGCGGGACGCCCAGATAATCACCCAGCGCATCTGCGGCGTCTGCCCGCAGTCGCACGGCATCGCGGCCACGCTGAACCTCGATAGCGCCTTCGG
>CAZXYV010000406.1:0-1879 GCA_964645025.1 uncultured Dehalococcoidaceae bacterium
CATTTCATTAAAGACCACAAAATTATACTAACAGACGACTTATCTGAAGTATAGAGGATTCCAGGGAGAATGTTAAGGGGATTTTGTCGGGGGATGGTTCGACAGGCTCACCACGAGAAGCAGGGTAGAGGGTAAAGGGGATGTAAAAGCAAAGTGTAGAGAAGATGGAGCGGAAGACGGGATTCGAACCCGCGACTTCCTCCTTGGCAAGGAGGCATTCTACCACTGAACTACTTCCGCCCGTGCCGTTTTATGGTGCCGAGGCCCAGAATCGAACTGGGGACACGCGGATTTTCAGTCCGCTGCTCTACCATCTGAGCTACCTCGGCGCGATAGCTATATTTTACTTTAGATTGAGATAGCAGTCAAGGATAACAGGTTTAAAGTACAGCCAACAATCGATGCACATCCCATTTGACAACTATTTTCAAGCTATGTAAAGATATATCGTTATATCTTTGAATAGGGAGCAACGCTTGGCTACCCAGCCATCAACCCCCGCAGAAAAACCGCGTCGAAAAATCTGGGGCCTGCACCCCAATATCTTCTTTTTAGGTCTGGTCAGCCTGCTTACCGATGTCTCCAGCGAGATGATTTTCACCATCATGCCACTATTTGTCGTCAACGTGTTGAAGGCCACCGCGATGGACGTCGGTTTTATCGGCGGGCTATCCGAGAGCTTCGATGCCGTTTTCCGCATCTGCAGCGGCCGTCTCAGCGACCGTATCCAAAAGCGCAAGCTGCTGGCGGTGGTGGGCTACGGCTTTTCCACGATAGTAAAACCGTTCATGTACATCGCCAACACCTGGGGCGCGGCGCTGGCCGTCCGCTTCGGCGACCGCGTCGGCAAGGGCATCCGCAGCTCCCCCCGCGATGCTTTAGTAGCCGACTCCGTCGAGGCGGGGCAGCGGGGCAAGGGTTTCGGCATCCACCGCGCCATGGACACCTCCGGGGCGGTCATCGGTCTGGCTATCGCCGCCGTCATTATCTACGCGTTACAGGGAGCGCGACCGGACGACCTCCTCACCCGGAATACCTATAATTGGCTGGTGCTGGTGGGGGTCATTCCGGCAGTGCTGGCCGTGCTGGTGCTGCTGGCCTTTGTCCACGAGAGAAAGCAAACAAAAGCCGCGGCTGCCGCCGGACAGGGTATAGCCTTACCGAAATCGGATATCAAATTCGATACGCGTTTCAAGCTCTTCCTGCTGGTCATGGGCATTTTCACGCTGGGCAACTCATCGGACTTCTTTATCATCTTACGGGCGCAAAACCTGGGCACATCGGTGCTGTACATCACGCTGATGCTCGTCCTGTTCAACGTCACCTATGCGGTAGTCGCCACGCCGGCGGGCATTTTATCCGATAAAATCGGTCGCAAACGGGTTATCGCTCTGGGCTGGCTGATTTACGCCGTCGTCTATCTCGGCTTTGCCCTGTCGCACAGCGTCTGGCTTATCTGGGTGCTTTTCGCCTGCTACGGCGTTTACTACGGGGTTGCGGAGGGAGCGGCGAAAGCGTTCGTGGCGGACCTCGTCCCCGCGGAGAGGCGGGGCACGGCTTACGGATATTACCAGGGCGTGGTGGGAATAGCGCCCCTGCCGGCGAGCGTTTTAGCCGGCTGGCTGTGGGATAAGGTAAGCCCGGCGACGCCGTTCTACCTGGGGGCGGGACTGGCCTTTATCGCAATGCTGGGCCTGATGACGCTGGTCAAAGAAAAACGGGCTAATGGAAATCCATCTTAATCTCCCTTTAACAAAGGGAGAAAGTTTCCCCCTGTTATAAAGAGGGATAAAAGGGGGATTTTGAGACCTGTTCTTATTCCAGAATAATATTATCAATCAGCCGCGTCTGGCCGACTTTCACCGCCAGGGATACCAGC
>CAZXYV010000407.1:0-1876 GCA_964645025.1 uncultured Dehalococcoidaceae bacterium
CTTTCCCCCCTTTTTACGATATTATAACTGGTATCGTTTTGGGGGGGCAGGTCACCTAGCCAGCCAAGGTGAGTCATAACATATTGACGAAAGGTTAACTTGTTATCATCGAATTATTGTTGAAAAAAGTAAAAATCTAATTCTCCCTAGAATTATGCATTAAGGCTAAACATTGCTAAAGCAGGAAAACAGGTTTCGTTCATTTGCACGTAAAATTGACGGCAGCCCACACTACTCACAAGGCGTAGTATGCCTTGTGAACCGGGACCTACTAAAAAGTAAGCCTGGTATCCGCCAGAGAAAGGTTAAAAAATTTACAAGTATTTGCTGACGAGTTCTTCAATTTCCTTGATATCATCAGGATGAGTATCACGGTAATGTTGTCTGTCAATACGAATACCCTGAAGATGTTGTTCTATATCCTGCGAGGTTATCACCACGCCGAAGTTGGCGTTGTCAGGTTTTTTATAACCGAACATGTAGTCCAAGACTAATCTGCCAAGCTCAGCGCTATAATGTGAAGAGTCGCTATACCAGCGCATTTCTGTATCGACATCATCCAAGGGCGGAACGGGTTCCGTAGTGTATTCATTGTAAAGGCTGAAATCCCACAGAGCGAAAGGCGTTTTGCCAGCAAGATAAGCTTCCTCTTCATTAATTTTCGTCAGCGTGCGTTTCCATTCCTCAAATTTCGTCCACAAACCGCAGTCAGCCAGTACTTCCCATTGCCGCACATGGCTCGGCGAAATAGCGAGACGAAGATCGATATTATCTCGGTATGAAATCTGCAGGATCTTACGGTAATAGTCAAATGATGATTTGTGTGTCTCTTTATCCTCAAAGTCGAAGCGTATATATTCATCGCGAGCGTAAACCATTTCGCTTTTTAAAAATTGGGCATGATATCCCTTCTTATTAACGCTTCCCTCATTATTTTCTGATAGCTTATATTTAAAACAATTGATACTTGTAGCGAATGCATCGAACGAGATTAAAGTATCTACGATATCATTGAGATAGACCCGTGAATTATCCTTACCTTCATAGGTGATGGAAAGGCGTGATTCATTAAAATCCGGCCTATTAGGATGGTTTGAATTGAAGCTAAAAAAATCCAGGAACAATAATGCCTGCTTTAATGGCTGTATATGGTGCGCGTGCTGGAAGTATCTGGTTATTTCATAAATATTAGCCCCGCCCACAGCGAGGTTATATGCAGGAGTATAGTCAAACACGCCATATTCAACATCAATAGCTTGTGCCCGTGAAGTACCCAGACAAACGACTTGAGGCTTTATGCGCCTTATTTGATAGGCCTTCGTCAGTCTTGTGAAGTCGCCGGCTTCAGGGTTAGGAAAGGACAAATTTCCAACAAGAGGCGGGGTGTATATTTTATATGGGTTAACGAACCAGTTAAACGCGGATATGAACACCAACGAGGTAGCTATAACTACGGTTACAGTTATGGCGTACCGTTTAAATACTTTGTCTTTATCTTTCATTTCTTAAAACCGGAAATATATAAATCTGCTGACGTGGGAAAGCGACAATATTGAATATATGCCGATGAGAGATACAACAGCAACGTGCCAGAAAGATGGCCTCCAACGTAGCCATGTATTGTATTTTATTTCTCTGGAGGTAAACTTGTCTAATGATGCCTGCTGGTTAGACATGTATTCCTGGACATTCGGTAGGAACCAGCAAATTGAAAGGGAAGCGATCGTCCAGAAAGCGGCATTTAAGGAAACACCCGGTAGCAAATTTTCAACAGTAATACCGAGCGTTACCAGAGCTCGGCCTAATGGCCCCATCAAGGCGATAATATTAGTCGGCATGGCAATCCCATTTAAACCAGTCATGCCTTTGATAATTT
>CAZXYV010000408.1:0-1874 GCA_964645025.1 uncultured Dehalococcoidaceae bacterium
ACGATATCTTCCATGGCCTGCCTGGACTTAACTGCCAGCTTGTCCAGCTCCCGGTAAGAGCTCCCCACAAGTCTATATTCCTCCGACTTGATCAGATTCCGGTAAGCCTCCAGGATACGGTCTCGGCAGCTTCTTTCTTTGCCGGGAGCTTTTGCCAGTATCGAATCATGGTATTTGACTGTATTGTCCTTACTATCTGCCATTATATCTTTCTCCAGATCTGATTTTGTGCGCAGACCAATGGCTAAACCAATTATATCCTGATACAAGATGCCGCCTGCCGTGTAGGAGAAGAGGTAGGGCGGTGATTCCGGCGGCCTGTCGAATACATCGTATCCGGTTTTTTCTCTTAAAATAGCCATCACCTTTCTTTGCAGAGATACCCTGGCAGCGATTTGGGCGATATAGCCTTTCTCCCACTGGGCCAATACACTGCGCACTTTGTCACCTTTAAGGTGCTGCCGCAGCAGGTCAATAGTCGTTGATACCACACTTATATTACTGCCACGTTTCCCAGCAGAAATCCCCGGAATATAACCAAGGTCTTCCATTCTCCCATCCCAGGTGAATATCGATTTGGTACCCCGGTTCCAAGAAAGAGGCGCAAAATCATCCCGGTGCGAGTCGAGGCTTTTCATCAAACCTATAAGCTCTTTCTTCAGGGCATCCTGGTGGCTGTGCAGGGCTTCTTTCATTATTTCGGAGCGGGCGAACCGGGCGTCCCTGTCCCGTCGAGCGTCATCAAGGGCTTTCTTTACCGTCCTGGTATCCCGGTTTTTGCCGCGAGCGATTTCGAACTCGGACTTACCACTCTCATAGTCCTCAAGCCACTCCCTTTTCTCGATAATCGATATTTTTTTCGGCATTCTAAATACCCCCTTTGACAATGTAGATAATTAACCATTCATGCCTATTATAACATAATATATGTTGATTAGTGCTTTTGTCAATAATAGATTAGACATCCGACTTGTTATTTCATAACTTTATAATATTTATATGGGAAGCAAACATAAGTTGTCTATACCACAACTTTTATCTCAACCGACTCTGCCAGCGGATGGTATGAGAGTGTTGGCCCGCATGATCCTGCGCCGCCTTGATAGGGAAAGGCTGCAGACAGTACCTGGTAGTAGTGATGGTAAGAGTTGTACCAGCATAGATAATACGAAGACCCACGAGAAGCAGGAGGACCGTCATGGATAATGGAAAGGTATCAACGGGCAGGCCGAGGCTTTCCGTTGATTTTGCGATAGTTTTGCGCCTGCGTGACGTGGAAAACCTGGGCTGGTCCCGGATGGCTCAGACCTACCGGAAGATAGCCGGAGAGGAACATCGAGACTGGTATCGCAAGTTGTGGGAAAGCTAACTTGTCCGCTCACTGCGGGAACCTTGAGAGGTGAAACCCCAGGTAATTAGCGGAGTTCCTTTTTATTAACCAGCCATCTTGACACCCCAGAACAGGACACAGGTCACAGGATGGAAGGAAGACATAAATATGCGCGTGTGCGTGTCGCGCGCGTGGAAGGAGGCTTGCCTAATGAAGGACATACAGCCTATCTGCCCAGTATGTCACAGGAAGTTTAAAACCGAATCCGGACTGAAATGGCACTTGTTCCATATACACGAATGGAGGGATGTCCGAAAAATACTAGGAGCACCTTCCCCCGAAATGCTTGCCAAAATAGCCTATGAGGAAGAGATCCTGCTGGCAGTCTACGCGAAACAAGTGGGCATGGACTCAGATGCGATGAAGAAGTTTATACAGCAGCGTTTTGGGGCTAAGGATAGATAGAATGAATTGGCCTCATTAGGACGCCAAGCTTAAACACAACCCGTAATAAAGGAATGATTGCACCACCAATATCGACAGG
>CAZXYV010000409.1:0-1872 GCA_964645025.1 uncultured Dehalococcoidaceae bacterium
GCTTGCCCGGCTGGCCGAAAATATTGACGCCGTCTGCTTCGGTTCTTTAGGTCAGCGCTCGGAGGTCTCACGGGATACTATCCAGTGGTTGGTTAAAAACGCCCGTCCCGGGGCGCTCCGGGTTTTCGATGTCACGCTGCGGCAGTCTTTTTATTCCTGGGAGGCAATCGAAATCTCTCTGCAGGCCGCCCAGGTTCTCAAGCTCAATGAAGAAGAGTTAAAAAAGCTCGCTGAATTCCTCGGCCTGGATGGAGACGAACTGATGGTCATTAAAAAGATTGCTGAAAAGTACGACATCCGGCTGGTAGCCTATACCCGGGGCGATAAAGGTAGTCTCTTGTTCTCTGGGGGAGAAATTTCAGACCATCCGGGGTGCAGGACTACCGTAGTAGATACCGTAGGGGCGGGAGACGCGTTTACCGCAACGCTGGTGACGGGGATGCTCATGGGGAAAAGACTCGATATTATCAACGACACCGCCAACCGCGTGGCATCTTTTGTCTGCTCGAGGCGGGGAGCTACGCCAGAGCTCCCCGAAGAACTGCGGCGGATATATAGCTGAAGACAGAGCTAACCGGGCCTGAGATTCTCTCTTTTAATTAGGGAAACATCTTTTACATCCATTTCCGCAGGTGCCATTTAAATTTCAGTTACGTATTTACATTGGACTGGCTTTGCCCATACGTGTATAATGTAGGCACACTATGGCAAAACAGGCCTCGGAAGAAAAATCAACCTTTGTACCCGATGATAAAGGCAGTCCGGTAGAGACGGCTAAAAAGTCTGCGAGACAGGCCTACGTCCTCGGTACCCTCGGAATTGTCCTTACGATACTCATGGCCGTGGCTATCGTTGTCTATAAAGAAGAAGTCAAAGAGCTCCAACACTACGGTTATATGGGGGCTTTCTTTATCAGCATCCTGGGCGGCGCGACGATTATCATACCCGTGCCTATGCTGGCCGTGGTCTTCGCCCTGGGGGGCGTCATGCCATCACCCTGGCTGGTCGGCCTGTCAGCCGCGCTGGGAGAGACGGTAGGAGCTTTGACTATCTATATGACCGGCCACGGCGCCGGCCGGGCTATCAGCAGCAGCAAACAAGGCCGGATTCAAAAGGCCTACGACCGGATGCTGGACCTGATAGAACGCCGCGGCGCTATAACCTTATTGGCCGTAACATCAGTGGTCAACCCGTTTTTCTATCCCGCCGCCTTTGCCTGTGGCGCGTTACGTTTCGGCCTGAGGAAATACATCTTCATCGTTCTTATCGGCAAGATAATCAAGTGCATGACGGTTGTCTATGCCGGCTATTTCGGACTCAAAGGCCTCTTCCACGCTATCGGCGTTGACCTTTAGGATTACTCTTCATTTATCGTTACCTTGATTATTTTATCCCCGGGGTACTTCGGGTTCTGGTCCGGATCACGCGGCGTTATTTTGTTCAGGACATCCATGCCTTCTATAAGCCGGCCAAAGACGGAGTAACTACCGTCAAGCCTGTGCTGCGCTGTGTAGCAGATAAAGAATTGCGAGCCGTTGGTATTGGCACCGGCGTTAGCCATGGATAGCGCTCCGGCATCATGTCCATGTACGGTAATCTCATTAGCGAAGATATAGCCCGGTCCTCCCGAGCCCGTACCGGTAGGGTCACCACCCTGGGCCATAAAGCCGGGAAGGACCCGATGGAAAGTAGTATCATCATAGTATCCCTGCCTGGCCAGAAAGACGAAGTTATTGACCGTCTTCGGGACGTCTTTGGCGAAAAGCTCCAGCACCAGTTTCCCTTTGGCCGTTTCCATAATAGCCGTATATTTCTTTTTCGTATCGATTTGCATCTTAGGTGGTGAGTCCCATCTCATCGTTTTTACCTCCG
>CAZXYV010000410.1:0-1860 GCA_964645025.1 uncultured Dehalococcoidaceae bacterium
TTAAATACGTCGTTAACCATATCAACTCTCACTTGTGACCAGAGTACCTATAGGCTTACCGAGAACGGCTTTTATCAGGCCGTCTTTCGCCTCAAGGTCAAAGACGATTATGGGTAGATTATTATCCATACATAGCGATAGGGCGGTAGTATCCATTACCTGCAGGCGCATGCTCAGTGCTTCAAGGTGGGAAATCTTATCGAACTTTTTCGCCCGGGGGTTTTTACGCGGGTCGGCCGAGTAAATGCCGTCTACTTTGTTCTTGGTCATGAGGAGGACTTCGGCGCAGATTTCAATAGCGCGCAAGGCGCCGGCGGTATCCGCTGTCATATAGGGATTGCCGGTACCCCCCGCAAAAATCACCACCCGGCCTTTTTCCAGGTGGCGGATGGCGCGCCGCCGGATATAGGGTTCGGCCACCTGCCGGATATCCAGGGCCGATTGTGTCCTGGTATCCACGCCTTCTCTTTCCAGCACGTCCTGCAAGACTAAGGCGTTGATGACCGTGGCCAGCATGCCGGCGTAGTCGGCCGTGGCCCGGTCCATCCCGTCCGCCTCGGCCTTGGCCCCCCGCCAGATATTGCCCCCGCCGACGACAATGCCGACGCCGATACCCATCTCTACTACACGCTTGATCTGCCTGGCTATTTTGAACATAGTGGGGTTATCGATGCCGTAGCTGTGCCCGCCACGCAGGGCCTCGCCGCTGAGCTTGAGCAGTACCCGCTTGTATTTAGCTTCAGGCATTTAACTATTTACTGGCTGCTTAATTCGTATCTGGTGAAACGGCGCACCTTGATGTTTTCGCCCGTTTTGGCAACAGTCTCGACGATGATGTCCTTGATGGTTTTGGTGGGGTCCTTGATAAAAGGCTGGGACAGAAGGCAGGCTTCCACCGGGTCGCACTCGGTGCCTTCGGGTATATCCTCTTCGGAGATATACTTCGGCGCCAGGGCGGCCACCTGCATGGCGATATCATGCACCAGACATTTGAACTCTGCGGTGCGGGCCACGAAGTCAGTTTCACAGTTGACTTCGACCAGGGCGCCGATACGTCCGGCGGTATGGATATAAGATTCGACCAGCCCCTGCAGGGTGGTGCGTTCGGATTTTTTCTGCGCCTTGATGAGTCCCTTTTCCTTTAACATCGCCAGCGCCTTTTCAATATCGCCTTTAGTGCTCATCAGGGCGCCGCGGCAGTCCATGATGCCGGCGCCGCACTGCTCGCGGAGTGCTTTTATCATTTGGGTGGTAATTTCCAATGAATCCTCCTTAGGCCTCATCCGGTGTAAAAACAAGTGGTTCCTTTAACTCCGCAGGGGCGGCTTCCGCCGCCGCCTTTTCCTCGACGACCTCGGGCGGGACTAACGCCGCCAGGCCGGCCCTGCCTTCCATGACGGCATCGGCTATCTTGCTGCAGATGAGCTTGATAGCGCGGATGGCGTCATCATTGGCGGGGATGGGGTGGTTGATTTCATCCGGATTGCAGTTGGTATCGACGATGGCGACCACCGGTATGCCCATGCGCTTGGCCTCAGCCAGGGCTATCCTTTCCTTGGTGGGGTCGATGATGAAAAGCGTGCCGGGGAGGGCGGTCATTTCCTTGAAACCGCCCATCTGCCGGTTCAGACGTTCAATCTTCTCGTTAAGTTTCTGGATTTCTTTCTTGGTCAACCGGCCGAACTCACCCCGGGCCTGCTGGTCTTCCATGCGTACGAGCTGGTCAATACGCGCCTGGATGGTGGCGAAGTTGGTCAACATCCCGCCCAGCCAGCGCTGATTGACATAATACATACCGCAGCGCATCGCCTCTTCCTTGATGGATTCCTGGGCCTGTTTCTTGGTACCGACGAACAGGAC
>CAZXYV010000411.1:0-1842 GCA_964645025.1 uncultured Dehalococcoidaceae bacterium
CCTCGCGGGACAGGCTCAGCAGAGTGGCGTCAATCGCCTGTTTCTCCGAGCAGATTACTCCTACCTGTACCTCACCATCGCCGAAAGCAAATACCTGGGGCCGCAGCATCGCCGTGTCGGTAATACCCATAAGCTGGAATCTCTTTGCCCCCGGGATATTCCGGGCAATAATGAAGAACCAGGGACCATCCGGTGAACTATGAATTTGCGTCGCCTGAATCGCCCGGTAGAGGCGCTGTTTTTCTACCGGAAGGCGGTCAAAGTCCAGTTCCGAAGTCGGCGCCAGAGATTCCATAATATATTCCAGGGGATAGTGATAAGTCCGGTCGAGCAAATCAAAAAGTTGTACCGAGACCTCGGTATCGGTGAGAAATTGCGGGTAGATATGACGCTGCGCCAGGTATTCACATACCGAGTGGTAGTTAGCGAAGTCTCCGTTATGTACCAGTGTTGTATTCATGGCGCCGAAGGGATGAGCGCCCCCCGGATGCCACACCCGCCCCTTGGTGGGGAACCGCTGGTGGGCAATCCAGACATGGGCCCGCAGGTCATCGATTTTATAGTATTCCGTGATGGCCTCGGCATAGCCGACCACCTTCAGAATCATGATGTTCTTCCCGTACGACATCACAAACGCCTTTTTGTCACCGAGAGAAGCGTAGAATTCCTGGTTCAACCTGACGCTCTGCTGGCTCAAGAATTCGTCTTCCGCCTCATTGCGGCTGAGAAGGGTCAATTCATTTTTAGCAATAAACGCGTCGAGCACCGGTGGCTTTACGCGCACGAAATAGCTCCACACGTCCGGCGGCCTGGCTTCCAGCGCCGGTAACGAGGTCCAATCATCGAGAGTTTCAAATTGCCGGGAGGCAGCCACGTCGAAATAGGGCGAAATGTATTTTCTTTCGAGGTCCGGACGCACGCCGGTATCTAAAAAGGCGATATGCACCAGGTAATAATTATCGAGAATATCCTGAGTAACACCGAGTTGTTCGGGAACAAAACCCAGCGCCGCGATGCCGCCGCCCTTGCCGTTACCGCGGTTGTGCATCTGTTTCGACGGCTCATGGATATGCCGGGCGGCGACGGGCTCAGTGCAGCAAAAACCCACCACACCACAGCCGCCTTCTTCCTCACCTTTGGTTGTTGGCAAAGACAAATCCAGGGAGCCATTCAGTTTTTGCCTGGAAAGCAGCAGCTTCTCAATCATCTGTCTGTTCATTTTCGCTGCTCCACATCATTGGAATAATCAAGGTGCATCAATAAATCGGAACGCCCCCTTAATTCACGCACGCTGCGTAGGCCGAATCTTCTCAGGATGTCCACCAGCTCTTTACGCCACGCGCTGTACAGATTGATAATACGCTGGGTTCCCCAATCAAGATTCACCATCGCGCTAAGCTCTACGTCGGTGGTAGCAATGCCGCGGGGGCAACCGCGCCCGCTTTCGCAACGGCCACAGCGCAGACAGCCCAATGCCACCAGTTCCGCAGTGCCGATAACCACGCCGTCAGCGCCGAGGGCGATAGCCTTGGCGATGTCATGGCTCGTCCGCAGACCGCCGCTGACCATCAAAGTTACCCTGTCGCGGATTCCCTCCTGTTCCAGAAAACGGTGGACTTTGACGATGGCATACTCAATGGGCATGGCGATGTTCTTCTTGGCGATGTCCGGCGCCGCGCCGGTACCGCCGTAACCGCCGTCCAGGTGCACGATATGGGTGCCCGCGGAATAGCTGCCTACGGCCACCATATCCACATCCGCCGGCGTAGAGACTTTAGTCGATATTAAAGCCCGCCGGTTAACGTGCTTTATCCAGTCGATATGTTTCTTATGGTCTTCAAT
>CAZXYV010000412.1:0-1842 GCA_964645025.1 uncultured Dehalococcoidaceae bacterium
GAGAGTTAGCCTGGGCTGCGCTATCGTTCACCAGCCCCCCCTCCTCTTCCTCGATGAGCCCACCGTCGGCCTCGACCCTGAGCTCAGAGTCACTTTCTGGGAGCATTTTGCCGCCCTGACCCGGCAGGGGGTCACCTTAATCATCTCCAGCCACACCATGGACGATGCTGCCCACTGCCAGAAGCTGGCCTTTCTGCGGCTGGGCAAGGTTATCGCTCTGGGCTCGCCAGCGGAGCTGCGGGCTGCCACCGGCAATGCCGAGGCGACGCTGGAGGATGCCTTCCTCTACTTTATAAAACGCGGGGAGGTGAAAAAAGATGTCGACTAACACGCTCGCCATTGCCAACCGGATTATCCATCAACTGATACGCGACCGCCGCACTTTAGCTCTGCTTATCATTGTCCCCCTGGTCATCGCCAGCCTCGTCGGTGTCATCGTCCCCGATAAAACAACGCTGGACTACACGGCGCCACCCATGTTGGCTATACTGATACTTTTCTTCGGTTTCCTCTTGCCTGGTATCAACGCCTTGCGAGAGCGCTCCCAGGGTACCATGGAACGCCTGATGGCTTCGCCGGTCTCGCGGCTGGATATAGTGGGTGGTTATCTGCTCGGTTTCCTGCTCTTTGCCCTGATTCAGACCATGATTCTCTTCTTTTATAACACCTATGTGTTCGATGTCAGCTTCCGTGGTGACCTGTGGCAAATCCTCATCTTCCAGATTCTCATCGGCACCGGGGCCGTCTGTCTGGGTATTTTCTTCTCCATACTGGCCCGCAACGAATTCCAGATGATGCAGTTCATCCCCTTAATCATCCTGCCTCAGGTAGTTCTTTGCGGGCTAATCTGGCCGGTAGAACAAATGCCCGATTATCTCCAGTGGCTCGCCAGGGCCCTGCCCCTGACCTACGGAGTGGACGGAATCAAAGCCTTGATGGTTCAGGGACAAAACTTGCTGGACATCGGCAAGGATGTCGGCGTGCTGGCTGGCTATGCCGTTGGGTTGTTGATACTGGCGGCTATTACCCTCAGGAGAGGTAGTGCCAGCTAGCCCCGGCTTTTAATAAAGAGGCTTGGTCATGGGAATTAGAGAGAATGTTCAACAACTACTAAAAGAACTGCCGGACGGCATTGAACTGGTAGCCGCTGCCAAAGGCAGGACGGCACCAGAAGTGCTCCAGGCAGTGGACTCAGGCATAAAGATTATTGGGCAAAACTATATCCAAGAAGCCGAAAAAATTTACCCGCTGGTAGGCAATAAAGCAAAATGGCACCTGATTGGACACCTCCAAAAAAACAAGGTCAAAAAAGCGGTAACACTGTTCGATATGATAGAAACCGTTTATTCTGTTGACCTGGCCCGAGAAATTGATAAGCGCTGTGCTCAAATCGGCAAAGTAATGCCCATACTGGTCGAGATAAATAGCGGCCGGGAAAAACAGAAATCAGGCGTACTACCCGAAAACGCCCAACCGCTAATAAAAGAGATTTCAAGCCTGCCCAATATAAAAATAATGGGGCTGATGACCATGGGCCCACGCTTCGGCAACCCTGAAGACTCAAGACCCTACTTTATAACCACCAGGAAAATGTTCGACCAGATTAAAGCCCTCCAGCTACCCAATGTAGAGATGAAATATCTCTCTATGGGAATGTCTAATTCTTACCAGGTTGCCCTGGAAGAAGGGGCAAACATGGTAAGAATAGGCACCAGGATATTTGAGTAGCCCCTTGACGAACTGAAACCTTAGACATACTCTATTAAAGAAGGGAAAGTGCCTATTGCTGACCTGGAAATTGAATGAGACACATGGTAAAATAAGCCATCAGCCATAATCAAG
>CAZXYV010000413.1:0-1839 GCA_964645025.1 uncultured Dehalococcoidaceae bacterium
TCTACCTCTGCCCCCTGTATCAGGAAAACTCCAAGGTAGAAGCCACCGCTGAGAAAGTCTACGCCGACTTAGAAGCGCAGGGCTTGGAGGTGCTCTTTGACGACCGCAGAGAATCGGCGGGGGTAAAGTTCAATGACGCCGACCTCCTGGGGATACCCATCCGGGTTACCATCAGCCCCCGAACTTTGGACAAAAACAGCGTAGAGATAAAGAAGCGCTCGGAAAAAGAAGCGGAGTTGGTGCCGTTAGAGGGAATAGTGGCTAAGCTCAGGGGACTTATTAAAGGTTAGAAATGGCATCAATCATCACCGTCCAGAATCTCCGCAAGACCTACGGCAAGACGGTTGCCGTAGATGATATTTCCTTTGAAGTCGCCGAAGGAGAAATCTTCGGATTACTTGGCCCGAACGGCGCCGGTAAGACCACCACAGTTGAATGCCTCCAGGGATTACGGCATCCTGATTCGGGCACCCTCCGGGTGCTGGGGCTTAACCCACGTACGGAAGCACAGGCGTTACGACGGCGCATCGGGTCCCAGCTTCAAGAATCGGCGCTTCCCGACCGCATTAAAGTCTGGGAAGCACTCGACCTGTTTGCCTCGGTAACGCAGGAAGCGCTGGACTGGCGTGTCCTTATCGAGCAATGGGGCCTGGCTGAGAAACGCAAAGCCAGCTTTTCCAGCCTTTCCGGTGGGCAAAGGCAGCGCCTATTTATCGCCCTGGCGCTGGTAAACAACCCCAGAGTCGATTTCCTGGATGAAATGACCGTCGGCCTCGACCCCGCCGCCCGCCGTGTAGCTTGGGACCTGATACGAGCAATCCGCGATAGGGGCACCACCGTGGTGCTCGTCACTCATTTCATGGACGAGGCGGAAAATCTCTGCGACCGTGTTGCCATCGTCGACCGGGGCAAAATCGCTGCCTCGGATACCCCTCAGGGACTTATTACCCAACACACCAGCGCGGTGCGCGTTATTTTCTCCACGGAAATAGCCAACCTTTCCTGGCTGGAGACAGTCCCCGGCGTTACCAGGGTGACGAAAAAGGGTCCGCGCGTGGAGGTGGAAGGCAGCGGCCCTTTACTGGCTCTGGTGGCGGCGGCTCTGGTGGAACACGGCATCGTGCCCGCCGACCTTCGTGTGGAGCAGCCGAGTCTTGAGGATGTCTTTCTGAAATTGACGGGGCACGCCGCCGGAGATTGAATAGGATAAAATGCGTACGCTGTTTAAGTTGACCTGGGTGGAAATAAAGCTGTTCATCCGTGAGCCTATCACGGTGGTCTTCACGCTGGCTTTGCCTGTGCTCTTTCTGGTCGTTATGGGGGGAGTCTTCGGTAACACACCCAACGAGGCGGTTTACCGGGGCGTCGGCGCCATGAACTACTATATGCCGTCTTATTACGGCCTGGTGATGATGGCTATCGGCACAGTAGCATTGCCGGTGCATCTGACCGGCTATCGCGAGCGCGGTGTCCTGCGCAGTTTCCGGGCTTCGTCCTTTTCGGTATGGTCGGTGCTGGGCTCGCAGCTGATGGTCAGCTTTGTTATCGCGATACTCGGCAGTATCTTAATAACAATCGTAGGTTTGCTGGCTTACTCGCCGCACCTGCCGTTATCGCCGGGATTACTGATATTAGCGTTCCTTCTCGGCACGGTATGTTTTACCTGTTTCGGATTTTTCCTCGGTGCCGTTCTCCCCTCCACCCGGTCCGCCCAGGGGGTGGGGCTGTTACTCTTTTTCATCATGATGATGCTGGGTGGGGCCGGACCGCCGCCTGAGGTCCTCAAAGGGGCGATGGGTGTTATCGGGGATATCACGCCGCTGCGCCACGTTATCCTGA
>CAZXYV010000414.1:0-1838 GCA_964645025.1 uncultured Dehalococcoidaceae bacterium
GCGACCACGCGCATGAGCACCCCCGGCGCCGCTTTGATACCTTCGACCTGGCGGTAGTTACGTATCTTCATGCTGCCTCCTTTGCAGTACCGTGAATATCGGTAGTATACTGGCAAAGAGACCCTTCCGTCAAAAGAGAGTAAAACAAAAAGACCTGTCATTGCGAGCATAGCGAAGCAATCCCCTATTTGGTTTAAGGCGAAATTAGGGATTGCTTCGTCGCCCATGGCTCCTCGCAATGACTGATTAGTCTATCAATCAATCTCATAAAAGGATTTCTTAAAAGCCATGCACGCTGATATTATCCTGAAAAATGCCCATGTTATCACCATGGACGCCGTACAGCCCTCCGCGGGACTGGTGGCCATCACCGGCGATAAGATAACACTGGTGGCCGGCAGCGACGCGCTGGATGCTGTGTCAGGAACCGGCACCAGAGTCATCGATTGCGCCGGCAGGACGGTGTTACCCGGCTTCAACGATGCCCATCTCCATTTCTTTTCCCTGGTGCAAAAGCTCCTCAGCATTGACCTGAGTCCGCCCGCCATCCACTCTATCGCCGATATCAAAGAGGCCATCCGGCGTAAGGCTGCCCGCAAGCCACCCGGCACCTGGCTGAGGGGCACCGATTATAACGAGTTTTACCTGGCGGAAAAACGCTGCCCCACCCGCTGTGACCTCGATGAGGCCGCCCCCGACCACCCGGTGATTATAAGCCATCGCTCCCTGCACGCCTGCGTGCTCAACAGCCGGGCGCTTTCCCTGGCCGGTATCAACACCGAGACGCCCGAGCCGCCCGGCGCCCGCGTCGAGCGCGACCTGTCCACCGGCGAGCCGAACGGCATACTACTGGAGATGCTGGGGGACATCCGGGAAAAGGTATTGCCTCCCTTTACCGCGGTCGAGTTCGAGGAAGGCGTCAGACTCGCCAACCGTCAGTTCCTTGCTTACGGGATAACCTCTTTTCAGGAAGCCACTTACAAAAATGACCTTAACCGGTGGCAGACGATACGCAATTTAAAAGAGTCGGGCAGGCTGCGGAGTCGCGTGACCATGATGACCGGCCCGGAGACGCGTCGCCGGTTCGAGGAAGCGGGCATGCGCGCGGGCACCAGTGACAGCGACCTTAAGCTAGGTGCGGTGAAATTTTTACTGGAGATTACTCCGCCCCAGGATGAGCTTAACCAGGCTGTCCTCGAATGTCACAACGCCGGTTTTCAACTCGCCTTCCATGCTATCGAGGAAAACACCATCGCGGCCGTTATCAGCGCCCTGGAGAACGCCGATAAACGCTCACCCGTATCCGGCCGGCGGCACCGCATCGAGCACTGCGGCGAATGTCCCCCCGACTTACTGCAACGGCTGAAGAAACTAGGTTGCGTCATCGTTACCCAGCCGCCGTTCATCTACTACAGCGGCGAGCGTTATCTGGCGACGGTCGCGAAAAGCCAGCTGCCATGGCTGTACCGCATCAGGTCGCCCCTGGAGAGCGGCGTGGTCATGGCGGGCAGCTCGGATACGCCGGTAGTCCCCTGCAACCCGCTGGTGGGGATCTATGCCGCTGTGACCCGCCTGGCCGATTCCGGCCAGGTGCTGCTGCCAGAGGAAGCTATCTCGTCCCAACAGGCGCTGGGACTATATACGATAAATGCTGCCTATACCTCATTTGAGGAAGATATCAAGGGCTCAATAACCCCCGGCAAGCTGGCCGATATCGTCGTCTTGAGCGATGACCCCACCCATTCACCTCCTGAGCGCATTAAAGACATAAAGGTGGAGATGACAATAATCGGCGGGCAAGTGGTTTGGGAAAACTAGGTCGAGCCGATGGCCGTGGC
>CAZXYV010000415.1:0-1832 GCA_964645025.1 uncultured Dehalococcoidaceae bacterium
TGCTGCCGGCTATCGGTATCGCTGGGATGGACCGTCTTATCCGGCGTAATGTTATTGCCTTATCGGGCCGGGCGGTAGAGGCGGCGGGGGATGTAGATGTATTGCTTTTGGACAAGACGGGAACTATCACACTCGGCAATCGCCAGGCAACGGAGTTCATACCTGTGGGAGCGATAAGCGAGCGTGAGCTGGCCGAGGCGGCGCAACTGGCTTCACTGGCTGATGAGACACCGGAAGGACGGAGTATAGTGGTTCTGGCGAAAGAAAAATACGGACTAAGGGGAAGCGCAGTTGCCGAAAAACAACTTGGTATGCGCTTTATTCCCTTCTCCGCGCAGACACGTATGAGCGGAGTGGATGTGGATGGGCTTACCATCCGTAAAGGTGCTACTGATGCCATTACTGCCTATATCGAGGGAGATGGCAATACCGTACCAGCAGAACTTAAGACAATAACAGATGGTATTTCACAAAACGGCGGTACACCCCTGGTGGTAGCGCGTAACGGTAAAGCCCTCGGTGTAGTTCACCTTAAAGACGTCGTCAAGGGCGGCATCAAAGAGCGATTTGTAAAAATGCGGAAGATGGGTATCAAGACAGTAATGATTACTGGTGATAATCCTCTCACGGCAACGGCCATTGCCGCCGAAGCGGGTGTGGATGATTTCCTGGCGCAGGCCACCCCCGAGGCCAAGCTCAAGTTGATACGTGAGCACCAGGCTAATGGACGGCTGGTAGCTATGACCGGCGATGGCACCAACGATGCCCCGGCCCTGGCCCAGGCCGACGTAGCGGTGGCGATGAACACCGGCACACAGGCGGCCAGGGAAGCGGCCAACATGATTGACCTTGATAGCAACCCTACCAAGCTCATTGAAATCGTGGAGACAGGCAAACAACTGCTGATGACGCGGGGGTCTCTGACCACTTTCAGCATCGCCAATGATGTTTCCAAGTATTTCGCCATTATACCGGCGGCATTTGCCACCACATACCCTGCCTTGGGGGCATTGAACATCATGCACCTGGCTACGCCGGAAAGCGCCGTTCTCTCGGCGGTGATCTTCAATGCCCTCATTATCATGATGCTCGTGCCGCTGGCTTTACGCGGCGTGCCGTACCGTCCGGTAGGAGCGGCCAGGCTCCTGCGTGATAACCTGCTAATTTACGGGCTAGGCGGGTTAATTGCACCCTTTATCGGCATCAAAATAATCGACATGGTTTTGGTAGCGCTGCACCTGGTATAAACGAGGAGACATAGGAAGGAAATATGCTACGCCAGCTTAAAACTGCCCTGATATTCTTGGGGATATTCACAGTAATTACCGGAATAATCTATCCCTTATTCGTGACCGGTATCGCGCAAGCCTTCTTTCATCGCCAGGCGAACGGCAGCCTGATTGAAGAAAATGGAAAGAGTGTCGGCTCAGAACTTATCGGGCAACCGTTCAGCGACCCGAAGTATTTCTGGGGCAGGCTCTCGGCAACGACGCTATTCTCTAATAATGCAGCTGCCTCTTCAGGCTCGAATTATGGGCCGTCGAATCCGGCGCTCCTTGATGCGTTTCAGGCACGAATAGGCGCTTTAAAGGCTGTCGACCCGGATAACAACGAGCCAATTCCGGTGGATTTGGTCACCTTTTCTGCCAGCGGCCTCGACCCAGACATCAGCATTGCCGCTGCCAACTACCAGATTCCGCGTGTTGCGAGGTATCGTGGGTTAAACGAAGAGCAAGTCAAGGAACTAGTGAGTAAATATACCGAAGGTCGACAGTTCGGCATCCTGGGCGAGCCGCGTGTGAATGTCTTGCAGCTCAATCTGGCACTGGACG
>CAZXYV010000416.1:0-1814 GCA_964645025.1 uncultured Dehalococcoidaceae bacterium
GTCACGCCGGTGAACTTGCCGATGCCGTGCTCGACGTGGACGACATAGTCATCCGGGGCGAAATCTATCGCCAGCTTCTGGCGGGGAGCCGGTCGTTTTTTAACCAACCGCCGCTGCTTGACGAAGCCGAAAATCTCGGCATCGGTGAAGAGATACGTATCGGCGCCCATGACCCAGCCTTCCGGCAGGGAGCCATGCACCAGGACTATCGCGCCCGGCTCGGGTGACTGGGTGAGCTCCTCGACGGGGGAAACGATGATATCCTCTTCCAGAAATAGCTCGGATAAGCGGCTCGCCTGGTGGCTGACAACGATAATGCGTTTGCGCTGTCCCAGCAGTTCTACCGTCTTTTGCAGGAATACGGGCAGCTTGCCGGCATAGCCAGGCGCGGAGATGAAATCCAGTTGGTCTTCGATGCCCCAGGCGGCCAGGCTCAGGTTCGGGTGTTTTTTAAGCCCCGCCCCGAGCTCCTCCCAGGTGAAATACGGCCGGGGGAAATTGCGCGGCAGCTCGCCCCGTTCCAGTTTTTCCAGGCGCAGTTGGGCGGCCTCGGCGTCCAGCGCGGCAGCTGTTTCTTCGATAACCGAAGACTCGTCGAGGATGAGGAGGGCGCCGCCGGGAAAGTAGTCGAGCAATTTGCCGCTGTTGAACAGCGGGGTATAGAACTCCGCTTCATGCGTCAGCCGGCCGGCTAGAATCGACGCCATATCGCCCTGGAACTGCTGTTTCGCTTCGGCGGTGCAGCCCGCCAGGTCGAGGCCCTGTAAAACGCGCTCCAGCGACGGCCTATCCATGAGCCGCGGCGCCAGCAGCTCCGCCGCCGGCCGGAAGGTTACCGAGGGGACTTTATCGACCGAGCGCTGCGTGGCCGGGTCGAAGCTGCGGATGCTATCGATAGTATCGCCGAAAAACTCGAGCCGGACGGGCAGCGCGCTGGTGGGCGGAAAGACATCGATAATACCGCCGCGGTGGCTTACCGCGCCCGGCACCTCCACCACGTTCTCTATCCGGTAGCCCATGCCCTCCAGCTCTTTGAGCAGGCGGAACGGCTCGATATTCATGCCGAGCGCAATCGTGCGGCAGGTGGCGGTGAAATCAGTGTAAGCTGTGGTCCGGGACATCAGCGCCGCCGCCGAAGCGACCACCAGAGGCGGTATCGCGTCCGGTACTTGAGAGTCCCGCGAAAGTTGCGGGACCAGCGCCGCAAGTACCTGGATGCGCTCCATCTCCGTCGTGGTATCGGAGGCCAGCCTTTCATAGGGCAGGACATCCGGCTCCGGGAAGAGTTTTACTCCCTCCTCCCCGCCGGGGCACCAGCTTGAAAGCTGCTCTTGTAGTTTTTTCGCGTTCTCCGGCTGCGCCGTGACCACCAGCATGGGTAAATGCAGGTCCCGGTAAAGGGCCGCGAGGAGGTAGGGCCTAGCGGCATCAAGCACCACCGCTGCCTTATCCTCCTGGCCTTTAAGCCCCTCCAGGAGCCGGCGGTAGGCGGGCATATCTGCCATTAACGTTAATAGCTGGCTCAGGTCCGGCATATCTTTACCAAACACCTTTAGGGCTGGTACTTCATCGGGAGAGGTACAGCCCTGGCTAAATTGTAACATATAATAAGGTCAAAGAATATATTCGGGAGTTGTTTTAAGGAAGAGGCAAGGACTTGTAAGTCTGTTATTTTTTTGACTATTTTACACTGCATCGTGTAAAATGCGGGGATGAGCCAGCGCCGGGAACCGAAGCGGAAACAGTGGGATAGCGAAAGCATCCAGGCCTTGCGCCGTCATCTCGGCCTGACACAGCAGGAACTATCGGACAGG
>CAZXYV010000417.1:0-1807 GCA_964645025.1 uncultured Dehalococcoidaceae bacterium
TAGTATATAACAAAATCGGGGACTATTCAAGCTCTATCGTCCCGCTTTTACCGCCGCTTTTATACACCAGCCGTATATTCTCTATTTTCATGCCGCGGTCGACGGCCTTGCACATGTCGTAAATCGTCAGGGCGGCTACCGCCGTGGCGGTCAGCGCCTCCATCTCCACGCCAGTCTTGCCGGTGCTTTCGACGGTGGCGGTAATCTCCACGGCGCTTTGCGCTTCGTCCGGCTGAAACTCTATGTTTACGCTGCCGATGAGAATCGGGTGGCAGAGCGGTATCAGGTCGGGCGTGCGCTTGGCCGCCATGATACCGGCCAGCTGAGCTACCGCTAGTACATCGCCTTTAGATATTCCCCCCTGTTTGATGAGCTTAAACGTGGCTGGCTGCATCCTGATGAGTCCTTTGGCCACGGCCACGCGGTTAGTATCGGCCTTGTCCGTTATATCCACCATATGGGGACGACCGGCTTTGTCGAGATGAGTAAGCCTTTTCCCTATGGCGGCTATCCCGGGCCGGTTGCTTTTCTTTTCGATATCTATTGGCAGAGCCCGCGTACTTTTAGTTCTCATATGAATTTACCTCCCCTTTATCCCCCCACCTGGGAGAACGGCCGGCCTTTACGCCCGGTACCTTCGGCCAGGCGGTGGCCTTTCGGTTTGCTGGCAATGGCCTTGGCGATAAGGTTTTTCAGTTCCTCTGCCGGGGCGCCGCTACGCAGGGGCCCTTTCAGGTCTATCTCGGCCTCGCTCAACAGGCAGGGGCGCAGCTTGCCATCGGCGGTGAGGCGGAGCCGGTTGCACTGGAAGCAGAAGTGCTCCGTCACCGGTGAGATAAAACCTACCGTCCCGCTGGCGCCGGGCAGGCGGAAGTATTTAGCCGGACCGTTACCAGCCTCAACTTTCCAGGGCTCCAGCTTGCCCATCGCCTCGAGACGCTTTCTTATCTCGCTGACGGAGACCAGTTTATCGGAAACAGGCTCGTTGCCGCTCGATGGCATCAGCTCGATAAAGCGCACGTTCCAGCCATCTTTGATTGTTTTCGCGGCGAAATCGGTAAGCTCATCATCGTTCACCCCGGCCATGACCACCATGTTGATTTTCACCGGCTTGAGTCCTGCCGCGCCGGCGGCCTCGATGCCTTTAAGGGTATCTTCGAGGCTGCCGCAGCGGGTAATCTGCCGGAACCTTTCGGGCTTGAGGGTATCCAGGCTGACATTGACTCGCATCAAGCCGGCCTCTTTAAGCTCGGCGGCGTGTTGCGCCAGTAGAATACCGTTCGTCGTCAGTGATAAATCATCGATAGTCTCGATGCCCGCCAGCAGGCTGATGAGCTCCGTCAGCCCCGCCCTGACCAGGGGTTCCCCGCCGGTGAGTCTGACCCGGTTGATGCCAAGCTCGGCGGCGGCTTTCACTACGGTGTAGATTTCCTCGTAGCTGAGGATGTCATAGTGGGACATCAGGCTAACTCCCGCTTCAGGCATGCAGTAAACGCAGCGCAGGTTGCAGCGGTCGGTCACCGAGATGCGCAGGTAGTTGATGGGGCGCTGAAAAGAATCGGAAAGTCCGGTCATAATGGCACCTTCTAATGGGTATTATACATGAAAACTTTTATGTTAGCTATAAGGGGGGAGGTGGTTCGATACTCTACACGATATTACTCTCAGCAACCCGGGTCAAGAATATTCTATTTTCTCCGTGCTATACTCTAGACGCGAGGTGATAATACGAACAGTTGGGAAAACGTGAACGCGGTACAGCGGATGCAGGACTGCATCGAACGGCATATGACGGAACCGATAACCC
>CAZXYV010000418.1:0-1807 GCA_964645025.1 uncultured Dehalococcoidaceae bacterium
GTTTCGAGAAGGAAAGCGTACCCCAGATGAGCCGTCTCAGCGAAGGGCAGGCGGTGGCCCTCCGCGGTAAATACGACGGTTACAGTAAGAACATCATTTTCAAGGACTGCGAGCTGGTCGGCTCTTAATCCGTATCAAAGAAAGTGCCTGAGGTTGACTTTTACACCTTTGACATTGTCCCGCGAATAATATCCAGTAACTTATGCAGTATTCGGGCGGTCGCCCCCCAGATTACCCTCCCCTTATAGTGATAGTTATAAGAGTCCACCACGATGCCTCCATCAAGAGTCTCGATGTCCTTTTTAAGGCAGGTCTTGTCCAGTAAAGCTGCTACGGGCACGCTCAGTATCTCGGCGACCTCGGCTTTTTCCCTGGTAAAGCGGTATGGCCAGGGTATCAGCGCGACGAACGGCGTCACGATATAGTTCGAGGTGGTCGTTATTTCGTCATCCAGCTCACCCAGGACTTCCACGTCTTCGGCGCGTACGCCTATCTCTTCCTGGCACTCCCGCAGGGCCGTGTCCCGCAGCGTTTTATCGCCTCTATCCATAGCCCCGCCGGGGAAAGATATCTGGCCCTTGTGGGTCTTGACCGTTTCCGTACGCTTGATAAAAACGATGTGGTACTGCCCCTGTTCCTCGTATAGCGGGATTAAGACCGCCGAACGTATGCGACCCGGGTCATTGATGGGTTGCTTCTGCCTTGCGGCCAATAATTTTTTAAATCTTGTTTTCACTGCCCGTATTTTAATACCGTACGGGTGATAAATACAAATCATCTTCGAAAGTATTATCATTCCCGCCGGATTTTACCCTGAAGGGACAAGGGGGTGAGGTTTGTCCTAGCCTGACTTAAATATATTGTGTATAATTAAAATATATTTATGACTACCAAATATGCGCCGATAACCATGCCGGAGAATGGGAGGACAATCCTTTCATACAAAAAAAGGCGTGGGTTCAGCATTATTGGCAGCTATATCCAGGTGCTGAAGCCGCTACCGAGCATCCTGCTGGCCTATATCGGTGTCAGCGCGGCGGTTATCGCGGGCACGGGACAGCTAACGCCTCGACTGGGGCTGGTCCTGGCGGCGGTGCTAGTAGCCTCGGCAGGCGCTAACGGATTGACCAACTATCTGGACAGGGATATCGACGCCCGTATGCGGCGCACCTGCTGGCGCGCCCTGCCATCCAGGACCATTTTCCCGCCGGAAAAAACGCTGCCGCTGATTTTCGGCCTGATTATAATCGGTCTGGCTTTGGCTTGGCTATTGCATCCATATGTGTTTCTGGTAGATGCCCTAGGAACGCTTATCGCCGCTACCTGGCGTAAAAAGCTCACCTGCGTTTTCCCCCAGGGCGTGCTCGCCTCCTGCGCGCCGGTGCTGATGGGCTGGCTGGCCATCAGACAATCTTTAAACATTGAGCTTTTCATTTTCTGTGTTTTAATCGCTGCCTGGCTGCCGCTGCATGTCTGGAGCGTTAATATCGCCCACCGGGACGACTACCGTCAGGCGGGCTTGAACTATTTCCCCATCAACCTGGAAGTGAAGGACTCGGTCAAGGTGCTGCTGGCATTTGCTTTAGCGCTGTATGCGGTTTCTCTCGTCCTTTACTTCGCCGGCAACTTTAGCTGGCTTTACCTGGCGCTGGCCAACATCCTCGGCATCGGCATGGTCTACGCCACCGCGCTTTTGGTGACCTCCCGCGCTGCCGGCGATGCCTGGAGATTGTTCCGGTTATCATCCTTTCCTTACCTGGGGCTGATATTCCTGGCCATGTGCCTGGATATCTGGCTGCTGGGCTAG
>CAZXYV010000419.1:0-1803 GCA_964645025.1 uncultured Dehalococcoidaceae bacterium
GCAATATCTGGCTCGGCGCCGCCGACGATATCATCATGAGGAAACGCGGCGTGGAGTTCGTCGATGGCACCGCCCCCGGCTTCGCCGCCATACTCGGCGCCGCGCCGACCCCGGAGATAGCGAAAAATATCGCCGAGGAATTACAAAAGAAGAACCTCTACGTCTTCATGGCCGGCGAGCATAAAGGCCAGAGGTTTGCCGAGCAGCTCGTCAAGGCCGGTGTGCAGATAGGCTGGGGCACCCGCCTGGTCTCCTTCGGGCCGGACGTCAGCGCCACGGTCTTCGCCATCGGCTTCGCCACCCGGGCCGCCATATCTTTCGGCGGCATCGAGCCCGGCGACTACCGTAAAATCCTGATATATAATAAAGACCGCGTTTTCGCCTTCGCCATGACCATGGGCGATGTCACCGATGAGTGGTACGCCAACGGCGCCGGCGCCGTCAACTGGGGCTTCCCCGTCATCGCCGATACCCCCATCCCCGAGATTTTACCCACCGGCGTCTGCACCTACGAGCATGTCGTTGCCAACATCCCGCATAAAGAAATAGTCAATAAAGCTATCGAGGTCAGGGGGCTCAAGGTCACCGTCACCGAGATACCCATCCCCGTCGCCTTCGGGCCCGCCTTCGAGGGCGAGAGGGTCCGCGGCGACGATATTTACCTGGAGGCCGGCGGCGGCCGCACGCACATGGTCGAGTGGGTGACCAGCAAGCGCATGGAAGAGGTCGAAGACGGCAAGGTAGAGGTCATCGGTCCCGACCTCGACACTATCAAAGTCGGTTCCCGCCTGCCCTTCGCCATTAATGTCGAGGTGGCCGGCCGCGAGATGCAGGACGACTACGAGCCCATCCTGGAGCGGCAGATTCACCACCTCATCAACTACGCCCAGGGCGTCATGCACATCGGCCAGAGGGATATCGCCTGGCTGCGCATCAGCAAGCAGGCCGTGGAAAAAGGCTTCCGTCTCAAGCACATCGGCGTCATCCTGCATGCCAAGCTGCACCAGGACTTCGGCCGCATTTTCGATAAATTACAGGTCAAGCTCTATACCGAGCCTGCCAAAGTCGATGCCATCCTGGAGAAAGCCAGGGCCGTCTATAAAATCAGGGATGCCCGTATTGAAGGCATGACCGATGAGACGGTCGATACCTACTACTCCTGCACGCTGTGCCAGTCCTTCGCCCCCAGCCACGTCTGCGTCATCAGCCCCGAGAGGACGGGGCTCTGCGGCTCCTATAACTGGATGGACTGCAAGGCCGCTTATGAAATCAACCCCACCGGCCCCAACCAGCCGGTGCAAAAAGGTGACGTTATCGACCAGAAGCTCGGGCAGTGGAAAGGCGTTAACGAGTTCGTCGCCAAGGCTTCCCGCGGCAAGATTGACCACTACAATTTTTACAGCATCGTCCACGACCCGATGACCACCTGCGGCTGCTGCGAGGCCATCGCCGCCGTTTTACCCGGGTGCAACGGGGTGATGACCGTCAACCGCGACTACACCGGCGAGACCCCCTGCGGCATGAAGTTCACCACCCTGGCCGGGACCATCGGCGGGGGCCTGAGCACGCCGGGCTTCGTCGGCCACGGCAAATATAACACCACGCAGCGCAAGTTCGTCGCCGCCGAAGGCGGTATTCTGAGGATGGTCTGGATGCCCAAGATACTTAAGGAGGAAATCGGCGAGCGGATAAATGCCAGAGCTAAGGAACTGGGCGTGCCCGATTTGCTCGACAAGATTGCCGATGAGACGGTGGGAGTCACCGAGGACGCGATTCTCCCCTTCCTGCAGCAAAAGGGACATC
>CAZXYV010000420.1:0-1801 GCA_964645025.1 uncultured Dehalococcoidaceae bacterium
TAGCGACATAAGTGTAATAGAAAAATATCGTTGGCTGGCCGAATATCACAATTTAAAGTTCAATGAATTATTTAAAGCAGATGATTGGGAAGATAACTATTCTAAGGAGATCATTAAAGAAACCTCGATAGATTTTAAAACCGTATTTCCACAGTTTTTAAAATAACCTTGATATTCTGAAAACTATAAGTAAAATAGCTAATTTCCTCTCTACGCCTTCCCGTACTTCTCTCTGATATCCTTCTTCACGAGCTTGCCCATCGGGTTGCGCGGTAGCTCATCTACAAAGACCACCGTGCGCGGGCGCTTGAAGTAGTTGGTAACCTTTGATATTGCAGATTTAAGACCAAAGTTATTAAAATAGGAGATTATAGATGATACTTTTTAGAAAAGGACAGAGGTGCTAATGAGATGGATTACGAAGAGGAGTATCAAAGAAAGCTGATTTCAGCCGGGGAAGCGGCCGGATTAGTGAAATCTGATATGTGGGTGGATTATGGCTCTATGCTGTGTTTTCCTTCCTTGATAGATGATGAGTTGGCTAAGCGTGCGACTGAATTAGAAAGGGTGAAGATTCGAGGCTGTTATCCCATGAAAGAGCCGGAAACCCTTAAGATAGATATCAGGGGAGAGCATTTCATTTTCAATGATTGGCATTTCTCTTATTTTAGCCGAAGATATCATAATATGGGCTGCTGTTCGTATATACCGTATAACCTCGGTGAAGGACCAGAGCTCTATCTCAATCTTTTAGCCCATAAGCCGGACATAGCCTTCATGGAAGTGACCCCCATGAATAGACAGGGGTTTTTCAATTTTGGCACGATAGAAAAAAACAAGGCGGTATGTGATGTAGCTGAAACTGTGGTTGTGGAGGTAAATCAGTCAATGCCCTGGCTTCTGGGAGGCTATGATGAGTGCATTCATATCTCGCAAGTTGACTATATTGTAGAAAATGGCAAGTTCGGAATCTATGAGCTTCCATTTATCAAAGTGACGGAAGTGGATAGACTGATAGCCAAACGCGTTGCTGAGTTGATAGAGGACGAATCAACAGTTCAGCTGGGCATCGGTGGTTTGCCGAATGAGGTAGGTAGGATGCTTGTAGAACGTGGGGCGAAAGACATAGGCATACACACGGAGGTTTTTACTGAGAGTATGATGGATATGTTTGAGGTTGGCGTAATTACAAACAGAAAGAAGAAGTTAAACTCGGGTAAAGCTGTTTGTAGTATCGTCGTCGGTTCAAGAAGGCTTTATGATTTCGTAGACCACAACACTATGATCGCAGGCTTTCCGTCGAGTTACACCAATGATCCATCTATTATTGCCCAGAATCCGAAACAGATAGCGATAAATAGTGCTATAGAAGTAGACCTTCAGGGACAGGTGTCTTCTGAATCTTATGGTTACCGCCATATAAGCGGTTCCGGAGGACAGCTTCAATTCACCAGGGGAGCCTATGCCTCACCAGGAGGAAAATCCATTATTTGCCTCCCCTCTACTTATAAAGATGAGAGCGGCAAGGTACGTTCAAGAATTGTGATTAGCTTTTCCCCCGGCACCATAGTTACTGTGCCCCGAACGGATGTTTCTTATATCGCGACTGAGTTCGGAGTGGTGAACCTCAAAGGTAAAACCGTATGGGAACGGGCGAAAGCCATTATTTCAATCGCCCATCCTGACTTTAGAGACGAGTTAGAAGAACAGGCGAGAGAGCTTAGTATTATACCGAAAGGACTGTAACCAACACGAGTAATATGTTTACTTGCCCTGCCCCCTACGGCTTCCCGTACTTCTC
>CAZXYV010000421.1:0-1795 GCA_964645025.1 uncultured Dehalococcoidaceae bacterium
CCGACTATCGAGAAGAAAGCGATGATTACCATGGCCGGCGACCACGGCGTCGTGGCGGAAAAGGTGGGCAACTGGCCGCAGGAAGTCACCGCCCAGATGGTAGAAAATTTCCTGCGAGGCAGGGCCGGCATCAACGTGCTGGCGCGGCAGGTCGGCGCCCGAATCGTCTTCGTGGACATGGGCGTCGCCAGCGACCTCAAGCCGCACGCTAAACTTGTGGTCAAGAAAGTTGGCTACGGCACCGGAAATATCTGCCGCGGCCCGGCCATGACCGAAGCGCAGGCGGTGCAGGCCCTGGAGACCGGCATCGACATTATCAATAGTGAAGCAAAGAAAGGGCTGGACATCGTCGGTACGGGCGATATGGGTATCGGCAATACGACCGCCTCAAGCGCTATCTTCGCCGCCATGACGGGCCTACCGCCGGAAAAAGTGACCGGACGCGGCACCGGCCTGACCGATGAGCAGCTTGTCCATAAGACCGACTGCATCCGGCGGGCGCTGGCATGCAATAAACCCGATAAATCCAGGCCCGTGGAAGTGCTGGCCAAGGTGGGCGGCTTTGAAATCGGCGGTCTGGCCGGCGTGATGCTGGGGGCTGCGGCGCAACACGTCCCCGTGGTCATCGACGGCTTTATCTCCGGGGCGGCGGCACTTATTGCCGTAGGTCTGGCGCCACAAATAAAGGACTACATCATCGCCGCCCATGTCTCGGCGGAAGCCGGACACGCGGCTATGCTAAAATACATGGAGTTCAAACCGTTATTGAGTCTCGATATGCGCCTGGGCGAAGGCACCGGCGCGGCGCTGGGCATCTTTATCGCCGAGGCGGCCGTCAGGACGCTTAACGAAATGGCCACCTTCGCTGAAGCCGGCGTATCGGAAGGAGACTAGATAATAAAGTGAGCTTCATTGCGGCTTTACAGCTTTTAACGAGTATACCCATGTCCGTCAAGCGCGAACTCAGCCCGCAGCACCTGGGGCGCGCCACGGCCTACTTTCCGCTGGTAGGATTGATTATCGGGGGTGTACTGGCTGGCTTGAACTGGCTGTTAGCGAATATCCTGCCAGCGGCGGTGGTTAACGCGCTGCTCATCGTGGCGCTGGTGATAGTTACCGGCGCTTTACACCTGGACGGCCTCGCCGATACCTGCGACGGCCTCGCTGGCCACAAACCGGTCGAAGAAAGATGGCGGGTGATGCGCGATAGCCGCACCGGCGCTTTCGGGGTCGTTGGAGTCGTCCTGCTGCTGCTGGTCAAGTACATTTCCCTGAACAATATACCTGCGGAGTGGATGTTACCAACACTGCTCTTCATGCCTGCCGTCAGCCGCTGGGCGATGGTCTATGCTATTTTCGCGTTCCGCTACGCCCGCCCCGAGGGACTCGGTAAAGCTTATAAACAGGCCACGCGCTGGCCGCAGTTTGCCACCGCTACTGTTATCACCGTTGCGATAGCCGCCGCCCTTTTTCCCCTGTTTTCTTTCGCAGGATTAATGCTGATTTTCGGTATCTGGGTTATCACCACCGCTTTCGCCTTCTACCTTAAGTATAAATTCGCCGGGCTTACCGGTGATACCTACGGCGCCATCAACGAGGTGGCGGAGGTTATGGCGCTGATATTTACCATCATTATTTCTAATGTAGCTCCAAATCTGGTATAAGAGAATCTGATGAAAAAAGCCAAAACCCTGATGATACAGGGCACCGCCTCCTCGGTGGGGAAAAGTATTATTGTCACCGCCCTCTGCCGCATCTTCCGGCAGGACGGCTACCGCGTGGCGCCGTTCAAGGC
>CAZXYV010000422.1:0-1795 GCA_964645025.1 uncultured Dehalococcoidaceae bacterium
CTCTCTCGCAGTTAGCTTCTTAGCGCCGGGAAACCGGGGATTATCAGCCAGACGGGCGATAGCCTTATTAACCCTCTCCTGAGTTTGCCTTGGAAGCCTGCGTATCTGCCGGTGGGTGGTGTGGCTAACTTCCAGCCGGTACACTGCGCTTCATCTTCCTTCGACTACGCTCAGGATAAACTTTCGACTTCGCCAGATGTTCTTCAAAGGGTATTGTCGGCTCATGGTCCAATTCAGCCTGAAGCAGCTCGGCGGCATCAGAGAGGTCTTCCAGGCGCTCTACCATGTCGTTATATTGATTGAGCCCGACGAGGACTGCTTTCACCTGGCTGCCGGAGACGATAAGATACGGGTCACCACCTACAGAGACCTCATCCACAAGCTGTGTAAGTTTCGGCCTGGCCTCGGCCATCCCGATCGATTTTATTTTACTCATACCGACCTCCTTAACGCCTATATTAACATGGAAGTTAATATATTGTCAAGGACGGTCCCTCTTTAGGAATCAAGTTTAAGAACACAGGACACCTGTGACTTGACAAGTGTGGCTGAATATGCTTACAATATGGAAAGATTATAGTAAGTACTTGAGGGGGAAATAAATGGCTACTGAGAAAGACGTGTTATCCGCCAGGATAGAGCCGGAATACATTGCCTCGCTCGATGCCGTCGCCAAGAGTCAGGGCATCTCCCGCTCCAAGCTTCTCCGCGAGTTTGCCCTGAATGCTGCCACTCTATACGAGTTTCTCAAGGCGGAGAAGGAGAGACAACAAACAGAGAAAATAACACTAAACGGCAACCTCAGCCAGTGGGTCATGGAGCATACGCCATCCCAGGTAACCTCCGAGTTTATGCACTTCCTGGGAGAGGTGATGCATCATGCGGCACAGATGAGGGAGACTCAGGAAAAGGAAAGGCGAAAGAGAGGGAAATGACATGGAGAATGTAAGCACAATGACAGCGACCGGAGATAACGATGGGCAGGTAGCACTTGCTTGGCTACGGAACGCGCTAACCGCTACGCTGGAGGTATGTCCCTTATCTTACCGGCAGAAAAAGGAAACCGCCCGTTTTATAGCAAAGATGCCGAACTGGCTAATGGCAAAGTGGGCGGACGCATTTAACATTGATTACATGGGTGGTCGCAGCCGGTATCCTAATATTTCACAGCAGGCTAAGGGTGATGTAGGCAGGCAAATGGCACAGCAGTATCTTGAAGCTCACGACGCTGTGCCCGTTGGAAATTGCCTTGACCAGCTTGTCAAAACAGTGGTCAAGCAAGCTAATGAGAACAAGCTCCCTCTGGATGGTGTTACCATTGAAAGGCAGGTCTGTGCCCTGGCATGGTCTGAGTGTACCGCAGATGGCATTGAATTTGTCGAAAAAGCCCATAAAATACTGAGTGACCCGGCAAACCCTAATCATATCATCGTTGATTACCAGATCGTCCTGGAACGCGGCGACAAGGAAAAATTAGAAAGACTCAATGCCATTCTCACCGGTGGTCGATACGGTGAATGGGTTGACACTCGTCTCGACGAAATGAAGCGATACTTCGGAGTGGATACTCCTGTCTATCGCATTAACTTTGTCGAACGCACTCCCCAGTGGGACGCATTCTGGGAAAATATCATAAAAGGAGGTACTAATTGATTGATGAGTGACAAAATCGCAGCCGTTTGGGCCAGGGTCAGCACGGAAAACAGGCAGGAACCTTCGCTACCCAGTCAGGTTGCCGATGTGAAGACGTGGCTGGAAGGGCAGGGCTGGACGGTGCCGGATGACAAGGTCATCA
>CAZXYV010000423.1:0-1789 GCA_964645025.1 uncultured Dehalococcoidaceae bacterium
TTGGGCGTCTTGGGAATACCGTCTTCCTTGCCCAGGACATAGGCCTCGAACTTGTCAAACCCGACGACATGGGTTTTAACGTATTCTTTATCAAAGGTGCCTGCGGTAATCCAGATATAAGCGATGGCGAGGTACATAGCCGCATCCGTGTTGGGTAAGATGGGAATCCACTTATCGGCATGGACAGCGGCGCCGTAGTTAAGGTCCGGGCAGACATAGACCTGCTTGATACCCAGGTCGGTAAACCAGTAGCATAAACGGCTGACCGTCTGCCCGCCCCAGCCCCAGGTGGTGGTCTCAGGGTCGCAGCCGATGTACAGCAGCATATTGGTATGTTCGGCGATATCCGGGACAATGTTGGACTGATAGGCCGCCTTGCCGACCGGTTCGCATCCCCAGACGTGCTTGGCGCCCCAGTACCAGCCTTCCCAGGAATCCGGGTTCCGGGTCTGCCAGGTGTAGCCGCCCATCAGGGAAAGCAGCCTCCGGCTACAGCCGTGGGCGGCATGGACCACCTTAGTCTCGCCGTGTCCATCAGCCTGCAGGAGGATAGCCGTCGGCCCGTATTTTTTACTGACCCGCTTTATCTCACCGGCGATAATATCGGTGGCTTCATCCCAGGAAATACGTTCATACTTGCTTTTACCCCGATTCTGCGGGTTCCGCTGGCCTTTGGGGTCCCAGTCAACGCGCTTCAGCGGGTACAGCGTCCGGTTAGGGGAATGGACACGGTTCTTGTAAGCCAGGGTGAAGGGGGGTATCAGCGTTTTCATGCTGGCTTCAAAGACCTGGCCGCGGGCCTTTATCTGCCAGGGTTGCCGTTTATATTTCCAATCGAAGTGAAAGGGCCTGATTCTGACTATTTTCCCGTTCTTGATATCGACCTGGACCGTATTGGAATCTTCGGTGACACCACCGCCAGAGAGCCCTTTCACCACCGTTCTCTCGTTTTCCGGCATTTTACACACCTCGATATTTTAAATGAGGCTAGAAAGGAATAAATACCCGATTGCTGAACGTGATTAGCAATTACTAAAATAATAGCATCATGCGGTGGAATTTACAAGTTAAAATACCTCATCATAAATGCAATTCTATATTTTTTCTGAAATAATATCATTGAATGCCTACTATTTCAAATAAAATGACGGCGATGCGCAGTCGCCCGTCCCATACCCAACGCAATATACCAATCCTTATTTTGGAAGAATGGTGTGCTTATCCGCCCTATTTTAATCGCCCTGGGGTAGACTAATTAATCACCATTAGCCATCCCGGAACTTAGGTGGTAAAATGGGTAAGATACTTTATCTTGAATATTTTGAAGGGATTAAATTCCTTCTAACGGGAGACCAGGCGAAAGGAGTTAAGCGATGACAGATATCCTGAGTGAAGGCATGGGCGAACTTATCGGCTGGCATGACCCTGATGACGCCAGGGAATGGGTCATGAAAAACAAGTCCCGCGCCTTGAAGGACAAGACTATGTCGGCCGCGGAGGCCGTGGCTAAATTCGTTCATAACGGCGATTTTATGGCCAGCGGCGGCTTCGGGCATGTTAGAATATCGATGGCGATTGTCTATGAAATTATCCGGCAGAAAAAGAGGAACCTGATACTGGCCGGTAAGACCGCCGTCCACGACCTCGATATCCTGGTGGGTTCGGGGTGCGTCAACCGCGTCGAGGCCGCCTACTCCTTCGGCCACGAGCTCAGGGGTCTGTCCCCGGCCTCGCGCCGGATGGTGCAAACGGGCCGGTGCAAAGTCGTGGCCGAGACCAGCAACGCCGG
>CAZXYV010000424.1:0-1776 GCA_964645025.1 uncultured Dehalococcoidaceae bacterium
GAAGGACATTACCGACCGCGATATCGAGTCGCTGGTGGCCGAGGAGCAGCGCACCATCTCCGAGGAGTACCACCTTGACCGCGTCCAGGTTACCTCCGGCGACCAGGGCCTCCCGATGGCGGGAGTGAGGCTCATCGGGCCGGGCGGCAAGACTATCATCGAGGGCGCGTCCCTCGGTACCGGGCCGGTGGACGCCGTCTATAAGGCCATCAACCTGTGTGTCAAGGTGCCTAACAATCTCACCGAGTTTACCGTGAAATCGGTGACGGAGGGTATCGATGCTATCGGCGAGGTGCTGATAAGGATAGAGAGCGACGGCATTACCTATACCGGGCGCGGCGCCGATACGGATATCATTGTTTCCAGCGCCAAGGCTTATATCAATGCCCTTAACCGCCTGCTGGCAGCCGGGAAAACGCGAAAATCATAAATTTTAATTGTCATTCTGAAGGAGCGAAGCGACTGAAGAATCTCGTCCTTAGGGGAAAAACGAGATCCTTCGCTTCGCTCAGGATGACAAAAATGGAATAGTATAGTTAAGTAAAAGGAGATACCTTGAACATAGCTGAAAAAATACTGGCAGCGCACGCCGGTAAAAAACAGGTCGCCCCAGGCGAATTTATCAACCCCCGCTTGGACATGGTCTTATCCAACGATATTACGGCACCCATTGCCATCAACGAGTTCCGGCGCCTCGGGGTGAAAAAGGTCTTTGACCCGTCCAAAATCGTCATGGTAGCCGACCACTTCGTACCTAATAAGGACATCCTCTCCGCTGAGCAGGCGAAGCAGATGAGGGAGTTCTGTAAAGAGCAGAGTATTAAATTTTTCGATGTCGGGGAAATGGGTATTGAGCATGTCCTCCTGCCGGAGCAAGGGATGGTGCTGCCCGGGGATGTAGTTATCGGGGCGGACTCGCACACCTGCACCTATGGCGCGGTCGGCGCTTTCGCTACCGGTATGGGTTCGACGGATATCGCCGCCGCCATGGCCACGGGCGATATCTGGATGAAGGTGCCGCCGACCATCAAGTTCGTCTATCACGGCGCGTCAGGGAAGTGGATAGGTGGCAAGGACCTGATTCTCTTTACCATCGGCGATATCGGCGTCGACGGCGCTTTGTATGCGGCGATGGAGTTCACCGGCGAGGCTATCGACGCTTTGTCCATGGACGGACGCTTTACGATGGCTAATATGGCCATCGAGGCGGGCGGCAAGGCCGGCCTCTTTAAGGTGGACAACAAAACACAGGTTTACATAAAGTCCAGAGCTAAAAGACCTTACCTTGTGTATGAATCGGACCAGGACGCTGCGTATGCGCGGGTGATTGAATACGATGTAGCCGGTATCGAACCGCAGGTATCCCTGCCGCATTCGCCGGCCAATGCCCGGCCGGTCAGCAAGGTAGGGAACATCAAGATAGACCAGGCGGTCATCGGGAGTTGCACCAACGGCCGCATCGAAGACCTGCGCCTGGCCGCCCAGGTGCTGAGAAAGCACAAGGTGCACAAGGGGGTCAGGTGCATCGTCATCCCCGGCACCCAGCAGGTCTATCTCGAAGCCCTGGCGGAAGGCCTGATAGAGATATTCGTCAAGGCGGGGGCCGCCTTCAGCACACCTACCTGCGGGCCGTGCCTTGGCGGGCACATGGGCGTCCTCGCGGACGGGGAGCGCTGTGTCTCTACCACCAACCGTAACTTCGTGGGGCGCATGGGCAGTGTTAAATCGGAAGTATATCTGGCCAATCCGGCGGTCGCGGCCGCCAGCGCGGTAGCA
>CAZXYV010000425.1:0-1773 GCA_964645025.1 uncultured Dehalococcoidaceae bacterium
TTTATTCGAGGGGAGGGAAGGGGCAAAGCCGCCTTCATCCCCGACATTGGTATCCAGCCCCTTATTTTTCAGGACTTTTTTCAGCGCCTGATAGACCTCGGCGCCCATCCGCAGGGCTTCTTTAAAGCTGGCGGCTCCTACCGGCAGCACCATGAACTCCTGCAGGTCGGTGGAGTTGGCGGCGTGCTTACCGCCGTTCAAGATGTTCATCATCGGCACGGGCAGGGTGTAGCTCTTTGCCGTGCCGCCGAGGTAGCGGTATAAAGGCGTGCCCAGGTGATTGGCGGCGGCGTGGGCTACCGCCAGGGACGCCCCGAGGATGGCGTTAGCGCCGAGCTTTGATTTATCCGGTGTGCCGTCAAGCTCTATCAGGGTACGGTCGATATCCGCCTGTGCGGTGACAGTCATCCCGGTGATAACGCCGGCGATAGCGCCGTTAACATTGGCTACCGCCTTGAGGACGCCCTTGCCCCCGAAACGCGCTTTATCGCCATCGCGGAGCTCCAGGGCTTCGTGTTTGCCGGTGCTGGCGCCGGATGGGACGGTGGCCCGGCCGAGCGTGCCGTCGGAAAGCTCGACCTCTACCTCCAGCGTCGGATTCCCCCTTGAATCCAGGATTTCCCAGGCCTTGATATTCTCAATCGTTGGCATTTCTCTCTCCGATATCAGGTAATTACTTCTTATTTATCTGCGCCATAGCCTTAGCCACGGCGTCTTTAGCGTTTTTAGCCGGGATAATGTTGTCCTCCGCCTGGCCATCAATCGAAAGAGACCAGGTACCGAGGCCGATGACAGGAATTTCAGCCTGTAACGCGTAGCCGATTTCCGTTAGCGTGCCGTAGCTGCCGTCGATGGCGATAATCGCCTGCGACGTCCTGACCACGGCCACGTTCCGGGCGTAACCGATGCCCGTGACGATAGGGATTTTTACATAGGGATTGGCGGTACTCCGACTATCCCCCGGCAGAATACCGATAGTCAGGCCGCCCTCGCTGATGGCACCTTTACAGGCAGCCTCCATAACGCCCGCTATCCCTCCGCAGACCAGGACAGCTCCCCGCCGGGCAATCTCGCGGCCGACCTCTTCAGCCAGTTTAGCTACTCGCGGGCTGACTTCGCTCCCGCCGATGACGCCGATGAATATAAGCTTATCTTTCAATACAGGAATCCCCCGGTCAGATATAAAAAGTATAGCACTTGAAGTTACGTCGTAGCAAAGACGATTGTTTATCCAAAACTATCTGTGATACTAATGTGACGATTTTAAATTATACTGTGACGTGCTTATGACTTAAGATGATTAAGTTAGTAAGAGAGGCTTCAAATGAAAAAATGGTTACTATGTTTAATTATATTAGCTTTGCTGGTACCGGGAATCAGTGCCTGCGGCGGCGGTAAGGCCGGAAATACCGAAAACACGCCCGGCGCCCCAACGATTGCTAAGGTCAGGATATGGCTTACATTGAGCGGCGACTCGAATGCCACGCCGGTAACGACACTCACCCCGGAGCAGTCCGCGCAAGCAAGTATCTGGGCCAGGGGCACGACCGAGAAAACCATCACGTTCAAGGTAAACCTGAACTATGGTGATAAATTCACCACTCTGGTAACCGGTGTGCGAACCGAAGGCAGCAGCAAAGCAGTCTCCGTTGGTGCTCTGTCTACTCCGTTGGAGCCGGGTAACTATACTTTCCAGGCAGTGTCGGGCGCTCTTGGAGAGATTGTCGGGTCGTCCCTGCAGATTACAGTTACGCCGCCGTTAGAACAACCTGA
>CAZXYV010000426.1:0-1766 GCA_964645025.1 uncultured Dehalococcoidaceae bacterium
TTTCCTCGTTGAGAATCATCGTGCCGTCATCGGTGACCGAGCCGAAGCCTCCCTCAGGGCTGAGGGGGAGGGGGATTTTCCGCGAAATAATGAGGTCGAGCTCGGCGTTGAGCGAAAGGGCGACACCGAGCGCTACGGCGGCGCCGCCGTTGGGTATACCCAGCACTATCACCGCTTTATCGGCATAAGAGATAAGCTTTTCAGCGAGCTTGCGCCCGGCGTCATAGCGGTTTTCAAAAATAGGTTCGGCAGTGGAATGGCGCATTTAGCTCCTTTCAATAAACCGCTGTAAATTACTCTATCAGCTTGAACTCTTTAACGTCCACCAGTCCGAGGTCAGTCAGTCTCAACTCGGGGATGACCGGCAGCGCCAGGAAAGAAAGCGCGGCGAACGGCGCCGGCAGAGTCGCCCCCAGCTTTTGCGCCGCCTTTTCCAGCCTCTCCAGTCCAGCCACGACAGTCTCCAGCGGCGCGGCGGCAAGCAGGCCAGCGATAGGCGTGGCCAGGTTCTCCTGCACTTTACCATCCGCCGCTACCACCAGACCGCCCTGCATCCGTTCGACCTCTTTGATAGCGGCGAAGATATCTTCATCGCTGACGCCGATAGCGACGATGTTATGGGAATCATGGGCGGTGGAGGAGGCTAAAGCCCCCCGCTTCAGGCCGAAGCCGGTCACCAGCCCCAGGCCGATATTGCCCGTGGCTTTATGCCTCTCCACCACCACCGCCTTGATAATATCATGGCTGATGTCAGGCACGGCATAACCATCAAGGGCTCTGACCTTCATTATCTTCTTGCGCGTGACTATCTGACCGGGGATAACCTCGATGACCGGGCGGCTTTCGCCGGATGCCTTGAGCCGTAACGCTTTTACATCAAAGGGTTTTACGTTAACCGTACGGGTCAACCGGCGACCGCCCGGCGGGACGGAAAAAAGCGATTTCCCCTCCCGCGCCACAATTTTACCGTGGTAGAAGACCATATTGACTTTAAATTGAGCTAAATCATCCAGCACGATGAGGTTGGCAAAATAGCCGGGGCCTATTGCCCCCAGCCCGTCCAGCCGGAAATAACGTGCGGTATTGATGGTGGCCATCTGGACGGCCCGCACCGGGTCGAGGCCCAGGCGGATGGCCTTGCGCACCACAGCATCGATATCGCCGTCACGGAGGATGTCCACGCCGTGGCGGTCATCCACCACGAAGAGACAGCGCTGGTAGGTCTTATCGGTGACCAGGGGCAGGAGGGCCGCCAGGTTCTTTTCCGAGGAGCCTTCCCGTATCATGACGTGCATGCCCCGCCGCAGCTTTTCCTCCGCCTCGGCCAGGGCGACCGATTCATGGTCGGAGGAGATGCCGGCGGCGATATAGGCACACAGGTCTTTCCCACTCACGCCGGGGGCATGGCCGTCGATAATTTTACCCCGTGCCGCTTCGATTTTTTTAAGCATGGCGTCATCGCCGGAGAGGACACCGGGGTAGTTCATCACCTCACCCAGACCGATGCAGTTCTTGTACCGTAGAATCTTTTTAATATCCTCCGGGCCGATGGCCGCGCCGGCCGTCTCCAGGTGTGTCGCGGGGACGCAGGAAGGCGCCATCAGGAACAGGTCGAAGGGCAGGCGCCGGGCGCTTTGGAGGACGTATTGAATGCCTTCCAGACCGCAGACGTTGGCAATTTCGTGCAGGTCGGTCACGATGGCCGAGGTACCGTGCGGCACCACCGCCCGGGCGTACTGGCCGACGTCCAGCATCGAGCTTTCCAG
>CAZXYV010000427.1:0-1758 GCA_964645025.1 uncultured Dehalococcoidaceae bacterium
GCGCCTGGCGGCAGCCTATCCTCGAAAGCCGCGCCGATAGCGGGACTGTGCGGCACCAGGAAGGTCATCACTCCCGGGGAAGCCGCCGTTTCAATGCCCTTTATTGTTATCGCATCATCCTCGCCGATACCCACTACCGCCACGGTGAAAACCTCGTTCCTGCCGAAGATATCCAGGCAGATTTCCCAGTTTTTCATATATTCTTCAAATGGTATTTTACCCTTGGCCGGCATGATGTCCCGGCTTAGCTTACGGTCGTAGCATTCGATATTGATGGAAATAGTCGTGACGCCGTTTTCCTTAGCTTCCAGCAGCAGCGATTTTAACAGGGAATGGTCGCGTAACGGTTCGAACTCAAGCATCATCGGGATTTTTGCCCCGGCATGTATCAGCTTGGCCGTTTTTACCAGGTTGGCCAGTCCTCTGTCCGGCGTCGCGAGGGTAGCCGTGGTCAGGGAAATATGCTTGACGGCACCTTCAGCATAGCCGGCCAAGGCCGTCTCGGCGATTTGCTCGGACTGTTTTACCGCGGCAGCGTTCCACCAGTACTGGACAGCGCAGAATTTACACGCCTGGCCGGTCTGCTGGTAAACGCAACGCTGGTCGACAACCGAGCGCAGGTGTCCCGGCCCGACGATGACCGCTACTTTGTACACGGGGATATTACCGCTGGTGACGCGATTGTAAAAGGCAGGCCGGGGAATCAGGGTCGCTTTGGTGTACGGGGCATTATCTTTTCTGACTTCGAATTTACCCGATGCAATTTCCACCAGATGATAGGGTGAAAACTCGCCGCGCTTACCGTTGACGATAAAGACGGGGATAAGCTCGCTGTCCCCGCGGGGAGAGTCCAGGCACACCACTATCCGGCCGGTGCTGACCGCCGGCGCGTTATAGTTCGCCTCCAGCCGCGTAACGAGCTCCGGCGGGATCCTGAGCCCCTTTTCCTGGAGCTCCGCTTTTATCCTGGTTACCGAAAGGTGTTCAGTCAAACTACACTCAACTTATTCTGTCACTTTGAGTGAAGCGAAAAGTCTCGTCAAAGAGGGAACGAGATTCTTCAGTCGCTGCGCTCCTTCAGAATGACATCAATTTTATTTTCCTGTGCTGATTTCGCTGTTATCTCCACGCATAAGTCGAACCTGATAAAATCGGTGCCGAGCCAATATTCTTTCAGCCCGGCCTCCGCGAGGATATCTCTAACTTCAGGGATAGTATAGCTGGCCCGGATGGCTTTTGGCCAGTTTTCACGGTGGCGCCGGTTCATAAAGCGTGTAATTGCCCAGATAAAAGCCGCCCAGAGCGGGTTTCCGTAGACCCGCCGGTTATCGCGGATGATAACCGTGCCGCCTTTTTTTACCACCCTTTGCGCCTCCTGAAAGACCCGCGCCGGCTGGAACCAGTGGTGGAGAGACGCATAGCTGATGACTAGGTCGAAATAGCCGTCCGGGAAAGGCAGATTATCGGCATTAGCCAGGACAAATTTTATTTTATCTCCCGCGCCCGACTGCCGCGCATTTTTTTGCGCTATTTTCAGCATATCTTCCGAAATATCCAGACCGGTAATCTCGTAATGGGTGCCACCGGCTTTCGCCAGCGCGATAGCCAGCCGCCCGCTGCCGGTGCCGATATCCAGCACCCGGCCGCTTTTTATCCCCCGGCGGAGTATCTTCCAGGCGAAATATTTATATTCCGGCAGCATGTAGAGCCGGGCGCCTTTATCGTATTGCGCCACGGCATCTGTTTCGGCGATGGGCT
>CAZXYV010000428.1:0-1751 GCA_964645025.1 uncultured Dehalococcoidaceae bacterium
ACGAGCCTTATTTCCGGCAGGCGAGAGAAAGGCTGGCTACTGAAGAAGGGAAAGCAGCTTACCGCAATCGTTATAAGATTGAACAAAAGGTAGCCGATCTGACCCGGTATTGCGGATTGAGAAGGTGCCGTTACCGCCGGTTGGATCGGGCACAGATTCATACTCTCTTAGCCACTACAGTCTGCAACATCAAGCGGATGGTGAAACTGCTGTGGGGGAAGCCGGATGGCTACTACCTTGAATCACCGGCAGCCGTCTAACGGAAAAAATAAGGGGAAATTCCCTCTTAAAAGGGGTAAATATGACCTGATAAATGATAAAAACTGAAAATACCGAACTTTTGAACAACCCTGTCGTGGCAGGGGCAAGAGAACACCGGTTAAACTGGCTTTTTTCGGCAATCTCTTATTGATGATTTGTTCTGGTGTATAATCCTTTTTGACCATTTATTCCCCCTTTTTACGATATTATACCTGGTATCGTTTTCGGGGGGCAGGTCACAACTTTCCAGGCTATGAGAGTAGGTTTGTTGAAAAGGGCTATCAGCAGTATGGCTGAGACGAGGTTCAAGCCGCTAACGCCAAAAGCAACCGCTACGGAATGGAAATAAGGGATAATCAGAAAGGTGAGGAGCAGTCCCCCTACCATGGCACCGATAGCTTCGCAAATATACACCCGGGCAATCGAAGGGGCAGGCTCTTTTGTCATGTCGGAGTAGATTCGGCAACCGGTAGCGAACTGGGCACCGCCGGCCAGACTGACGGGGGCAAGAAGGACCAGCGAGGAATAGAAAACAGGCCAGAGCCCGACCATTTCCCCGGCTGGAACCCCGAGCAGGCTCTTCATCACTCTGGCACCATAGACCGCTAATGGGAGAAACACGGCAATTACGTACTGAAGAGCCACATATGCCTCAACGCTCCTCCCCAGCCTCTTCAGTATCCTGCCCAGAAGAAAGCTACCCGCAGCCTCCAGAATTAGCCAGTTGGCCAGAATTATGCCTATATATAGCTCATTGCCGTAAAACGTTACCAGCAATTCCCTGATCAGGATTACCTGCGCCAGGGTGCCGGTGAAACCCATGAGCAAAAATGCCAGTATCAACCCTTTTTTCAACTGCCCGACCCCGTGCCTGTTAATAATGCTCAGGCTTTATTATACATCAATTCCACGCGACTACCGTGACCCTGGCGGGCTTATATCATTTTTAATCGGGTTTGATGGGGGCTATCTCGGGTCGATAGGCTGGGTATATTCACGTATTCAGAAAGAGGACGAACTATTGGGAGGCAGGCTCATTAAAAGTGGCTCTTAATGTAAACGTTGTCCATTCTGTTGCACCGATTAAGGTAACAAATACTCATCTTATTGGCTCTCATGAAATCAGTAACGGTCAAATGCCGATAGATACTACGCCTTCAGTATCTCTTTATGTCTCAGGGCGCGTTCGAGGGACGGCCGCATTTTCATCTCGCGGAACTCTTTAATGGCGAAGTCCAGGTGCTCTAAAGCCTCTTTCTTTTCCGCCGGGTAGTGCTCTAATAAAAGCTCGGCAAGCTGTAACCGTGATAAAGCCAGTTCCGGGCGGAAAGGCATCTCCGTGCAGACCCTGATAGCTTCCATGTAATGTTTACGGGCTTCATCATAGCGCCCCATCAGGGCCGCCGCCCCGCCCAGGTGACGAGTAATACAGGTGGGGAAGCTGTAGCCAGTGGTCAAGAGGCCGGGCACATTCAAACGTTTATGCAGCA
>CAZXYV010000429.1:0-1738 GCA_964645025.1 uncultured Dehalococcoidaceae bacterium
AAAAAGTTGGCGGTGAAAAATGGTGATTGGGTCTGGATTGAAAGTCCAAGCGGCGGAAGAATCAAACAGAGAGCCAGCCTCACAGAAAGTATTCACCCTGGTGTTGTTAGCGCTCAGCATGGCTGGTGGTTTCCCGAAAAAGGACCGTGGGAATACGGGTTTACAGAGTCAAACGTCAATATGCTGACACACGGGATGCCCTGTGACCCTCAAACAGGCTCGGAACCGTGGCGTTCCTTTCTCTGTAAGATATCCAAGGTATAAAGATAGACCCGGAGCGCGAAAAATATTTGAGTGGAAGAAGGGGAAAACCAATGCCTGAAGCAGGATTTCGCTATGACATAGGAGAGTTCAAATGTATCGTGATTAGCGATGGAACGCTTGTGAGCCAGGACTCGGAGAACGAAGAGGTATTCGGCTTAAACTGTCTATTTATCAACTCAGGGGACCATAAAATACTCATCGATACGGGATGCGGAGACGCATTTCAAGCTACGGCCGGGCGGTTAGCTAAAAACCTGGAGGCAGCAGGAATAAGATGTGCGGATATTGATAGAATCATTTTCACCCACGGTCACATCGACCATGTCGGTGGTAGCTTTGATTCACAGGGAAGGCCCATTTTCCCCAACGCTCGTTATATAGCGTCCGCATGGGAGTGGGAGTGTTGGGAGACCAAACCGGAGATGAGCGAGCTTCAGAGTATGTTTTTTAGCTCCGCTAGAAAGAACCTCCTACCCATCCGAGACCAATTTGACCTGGTGAAGGATGACGTTGAAATATTACCTGGAATTAGACTGATAGCCGCACCCGGACATACGCCAGGAAACATCATGGTAGATATATCGTCGGATGAAAAACGACTTCTTTGTATCGGAGATATCATCCATTCACCAGTAGAATTCATTCATCCTGAATATTTATCATCATTCGATGTTACGCCTGAACAAGCATTACCGACGAGGGCTCAAATACTATCTGTGGTTGCGAAATCCGGGGTTCTTGTTTTTGCCTGTCATTTTCCGTTCCCGGGTCTGGGCTATATAACGCCCCATAAAGGCGTCTTCACCTGGCAGCCTATCTAAGTGTGTCATTTTGGTTGTTCATTATATCTTCCGCGCGGTTTCCGAGCCATCGCGCATCGCCGCAAAAACGCTGCGTTTTCCGGAACAGTCGCCTATTTTGTAGGTCTCGGGTATAATTCCGGCAATCAAGTCGCCCAGCCGGTAATTATTAACTGCGCCGACCGCTAAAACAACGTTATCCGCCTTTAAGAAAAAGAAGATATTATCCTTCTCCGGCGGCTCGCCGCTATCCCACCAGCAATTAACGCCGTTTTCCGTGATACTTTCCGGCGTGCAGTGAGGCAACAGGCGGACATTATTTTTCAACAGGTATTCCTGGAAGACCAGCTTGGTATTATGCATGAGACCGCGAGCGATTTTATTCCGGGTAATCACGGAGACTTTCTTGCCCCGTTCAGCCAGGAAAAGGGCCGTCGTCAGACCGACCAGCCTGCCACCGATTATCACTACTTCATTTCCCACTTCAACTTTTCCCGCCAGTACATCGGTGGCCTGGACCACATTTTTACCATCGGCCCCCGGGACATGCAGAGGGGCCGGGTTAGACCCGGTGGCGACTACCGCCACATCCGGTTTCATGTCTTCAACCATTCCGGCCGTGACCTCCTGGTTCAGGAAAACCTTGACACCGGCTTTCCGCATGCCGGTTGACA
>CAZXYV010000430.1:0-1738 GCA_964645025.1 uncultured Dehalococcoidaceae bacterium
CGGCCACCGGGCGGCACAGTTCCATGACGGAAACGCATGCTTCGGCCACGCGCAGCGGCACATCGGCAGCTGCTTTAAGGTCCCTGTCCATGGCCTTAGCGCGGACATTCTTCTGCTCCTCGGTATCGCGGGGCATCTTCATCGTCTGCGATAGCTTGGTGTAAACCGCGACGTCCTCTTCGAGCAAATCGGCGAGTTTTTTACGCAGGCTTTCGGACTTTTTCAGTAATGCGGAGATGTCGTCCTGGACGCTGGCATATTTTTCTTTGCCAATGGTCAGGTTATTGACCATGCTGATTAAAGCCGCGCCGAGAGCCCCGGCAAGGGCGGCCACGCTGCCGCCGCCCGGAGCCGGTGCGGAACTGGCCAATTCGTCTAAAAAGGACCTTACCGGTTTTTCGGTTAGTTTTTCAGACATTATTATATCCTTCCTTACTTTCCCCTTTTTATTTAGACTTTACTATTTTTAAAAGCTTCTCCACTAAATTATTCACGGCCCTGACGGCAGGAGAAGTATCCGGTAAATCAAATAGCGGCCTCTGCTCCAGGTCATAGCGTTGCAGTTCCCCGTCCACAGGTATGACGGCGGCGGGCGCCATGCCCAACCGGTCCATCTCCTGTCGGAGCCGCGGGTCTATCTCCCCGGGGACGAGGTTCAAAACTACGGATTCCCTTTTGACGACTAACTTGAGCTCTTTAACCAGGTCCCGGATACGGGCTACCGCCCGCAGGCCTTTGACCGAGTGGTCGGAGACCATGAGCAGCTCGTCGATATTCTGCGTGGTACGGCGGCTCAGGTGCTCCATGCCGGCCTCGTTGTCCATGACGACGTAGGCGTAGTTCCTGGCCCAGTCGTCAATGAGCTTACGGATGACCACGTTAGGATAGCAGTAGCACTCCGGGCCTTCGCCGCGGCCCATCGTAATCAGGTCGAGTCCCTGGCTCTCCGTTATCGCCCCGTTGAGCTGGTACTCCAGGTAGGCCTCCTTGGTCAGGCCGGGCGGAATCCTGAGCTTCTCCCCCTGGAACTCGTTCAGGATACGGCCGACCGTCTGCCTGACTTCCAGGCCGAGATTTTCGGCCAGGTTAGAGTTGGGGTCGGCATCCACGGCCAGGACCGTCCCCAGTTTGTTCTTGAGCAGGTAGCGGATGACCAGGCTGGCGACGGAGGTCTTCCCGGTGCCACCTTTACCGGCCACAGCGATATTTATGGTCAATATATCATCCTTTTTGTGTACTTGATGTCATTCTGAGCGAAGCGAAGAATCCGGTTTAATTCACGAGGAGCGGATTCTTCAGTCGCTTCGCTCCTTCAGAATGACAGTTATTTTATTTTTTTAATCTACGTCGTGCAGGCCCTTGACCTTACCGGTCTTCACGTCGACGTCCACTTTCCTGAAAGCCGGGTCGGAACCGGTGGCAGGCATCAGCGAGATGTCGCCCGCCATCGGGCAGAGGAACTTGGCCCCGGAGTAAATCAGGACATCGCGGATGGGCAACGTCCAGCCCTTGGGTACGCCCTTGAGGGTCGGGTCATGGGTAAGAGATAAGTGCGTCTTGACCATCATCGTGGCGTAATCATTGTATTTCGGGTCGGCCTCGAAAGCTTTGGCTTTTTCCGTCGCGGCGGCATTCCAGGACACGCCATCGGCGCCGTAGACGACCTTGGCTATCTTATCGACCCGCTCTCTCAGCTTCATCTCGTTGGGATAGAGGAATTTGAAGTCGTTCTTCTGTT
>CAZXYV010000431.1:0-1717 GCA_964645025.1 uncultured Dehalococcoidaceae bacterium
AAGGTTCTCGTGGAGAGACCAACGAACCTTAGAGTCAGCGCCCCTCCGGCCAGCGCGGTAAAATACCGGCAGCGCCAGCGCAAGATTTTAGAAGGGGAGTTGAGAAACCAGCACTACCAGGCGATGACGCCGGTAAAAAAGCGCATCTCGGAAATCGAAAAGGAGGTAGCAAGACTAACGAAACGCCAGGCGGAATTCGAGGCGCTCTTCGCCGACCCCGACCACTACAAAAACGGGGATAAGGTGGCGGAAACCAACCGGGAATACGTGGTCACTAAAGAGTCCATCAGGTCTCTCACCACCGCATGGGATAAGCTTACCGGGGAAGCTGAGAGAATCGAGCGGGAGTTCCGGGAAGCTCAAAACAACATGGGGGTATAGATATGAAAGCAGTCAAACTTTACGCTCAATTAGAAAAGGACTTTATTACTCCATCATTAAGTGACGAATGGGCGAAGTATATGCCGTCCATCGCCGACTTTTTGAGCGAAAACTTCAAGCAACGTTCCATGGGATTGGTATGTGACAACTCGGACGAGATAAAAAAGGTCTACACGGCTGTTTTCCCATCTAATGTGGTGATGCAATCGATTCTGGATAAAGGCGAGAGACAAGTTATGTTATTTGTGCATCATCCTTGCATCTGGGATATCAGAAAAGCGCCGGTCGCCTGGCAGCAAATGGACAGGGATTTACTTAGTAAATTCAGGGGAAACAGGATTTCTATCTATAATTTACACGTTCCTCTCGATAATTACGTGGATTACTCTACCAGCGTAACTCTGGCAAAAGTTCTAGGAGTCAGGGTTTTGAAGCCATTTTTTAATTATTGCGGCGGGTTGGCCGCTGTATTTGGTCAAACCGGACTCGCTACCATCCAGAAATTAAGGGTGAAATTTACGTCAGTTCTCGGTCATAAAACAAGCCTGTACCAGTATGGAACCAGTGAAATTAAAAACAATACTATTGCTGTGGCAGCGGGTGGCGGGAACATCCCCGAGCTGCTTGAAGAGATAGCTAATGAAGGCGTCAACACGCTGGTAACAGGTATAACTATCAAGAAAGGCCAAAGCCTGAAAGCCCATGATTACGCTCGGGACAAGGGGATAAATATCCTGGGCGGAACGCATTACTCGACGGAGAAACCTGCCTGTCAGGCTATGTGCAGCTATTTTACAAAATTAGGTTTGCCTTCCGAATTTATCGATGATGCGCCGGTGTTGGAAGACTTATAATTAAAATCAGGGCTATTTCTTCGCGTCTTTTTTCTCGTACTTCACCGTCAGCGGGAAATTGACAAAGAGCATCGGCTTATTGATCTTCTTAAAGATTAGCGGGCAGTGCACCAGGCCGCGTGGTATCTCTAGGATGGTCGGTTCTTTGATAATATACTTTTCACCCTCTTCACCGAGGTATACCTCGACTTCCGCGTCGAAGTCTGTAGCATTACTCTGGTCGCCGCCTAAAAACACCCACACCTCATCGAAAGGATGCGTATGCGGCCCGTCGGGCATGCGGAACGGGGCGGTGACATAGTTCCACAGCATCCCGAAGTTAACATCTCCGCCGTGGTCGCCGCTGAAGTGGACCGGCTTGGGATGGCCTTGAGGCCCTTTGATAAATCGTGTTTTTGTAAAGTACTTGCCGTATTTTGTCTCTGCCATTTGAAATTCCTTTCGCGGTTGGCTGTTTTTTCTTAGTTTAGATTATCACATAT
>CAZXYV010000432.1:0-1693 GCA_964645025.1 uncultured Dehalococcoidaceae bacterium
ATCCTTACTTAACTTTCACAGTATCAAACTGGCAGACACCGGCGGGGCATTTCTTTTCGTTGATATGCGCTTCGTACTCGTCACGGAAATGGCGGATAGTGCTCATGACCGGGTTGGGCGCCGATGAGCCCAGCTGACACAGGGAGGCATCGACCAGGGTGGCGCAGAGTTCCTCGAGCAGCGCGATGTCTTCCTTCTTGCCGCGGCCTTCGGTGATGCCGGTTAAAATCTCGTGCATGTGTCGCAGCCCTTCACGACACGGCACGCACTTGCCGCAGGACTCCCCCTCGAGGAAGGATGTGTAATACCGGGCCATGTCCACCATGCAGGTCTTATCGTCCATGACAATCATGCCGCCGGAACCCATCATGGAGCCGACCTTGGTCAGCTCGTCAAAATCAACGGGCAGGTCGAGCAGTTTCTCCGGGATAACGCCTCCCGAGGGGCCGCCGGTCTGCACCGCCTTGAAATTCCGGCCTTTGGGTATGCCGCCGCCGATATCGAAGACAATCTCCCTCAGGGTCGTGCCCATGGGCACCTCGACCAGTCCGGTATTGGCGATATTGCCTACCAGCGAGAATATCTTGGTGCCTTTGCTGCCTTTAGTACCAATCTGGTTGTACCATGCGGCGCCGTTATTGATAATCAGCGGCACGTTCGCCCACGTCTCGACGTTGTTGAGGTTGGTGGGCTTTCCCCACAGGCCCTGCTCCGAGGTATGTATATATTTGGCGCGCGGCTCGCCTACCCTGCCTTCCAGCGAGGCCATCAGCGCCGTGGACTCGCCGCAGATAAAGGCGCCGCCGCCCCGCTGTATTTTAATAGTGAAATCAAACCCGGAGCCGAGGATATCCTTGCCCAGTAGCCCGTATTCTTCGGCCTGCTGGAGCGCGTTCCTCATATTCTTTACGGCTAAGGGGTATTCATTACGGATGTAAATATAGCCCTGGTGACTGCCGATGGCATAAGCCCCGATTATCATCCCCTCCAGGACGCTGTGAGGATTGCCTTCTACCAGCGCCCTGTCCATGAAAGCACCGGGGTCGCCCTCATCGGCGTTGGCGATAACATACTTGACATCCCCGTGCGCCTGGCGTGTGGTTTCCCACTTATTGCCGGTGGGGAATCCGGCGCCGCCGCGCCCTCTCAGGCCGGACTTTTTTACCTCGTCGATTATCAGCTCCGGTTTCATCTTAAGCGCTTTAGCCAGTGCGTTATAGCCGCCGATAGCCAGGTAATCGTCTAGCGAGGTTGGGTCAATCAGGCCGTTGTTGCCGATAATAAGACGCTGCTGCTTTTTATAGAAAGGCACTTCATTTTCATAGGTTACCTTGGCACCGGTTTTACGGTCAGTATAAAGTAGCCGGTTGACGACATCGTTTTTATTAATCGCCGCGATGACTTCCGGGACATCTTTCGGTCTTACCCGCTGGTAGAAAATGCCCTGGGGCTTCACGACGACCAGGGTGCCCCTTTCACAGAACCCGGGGCAGCCGATAGGTCTGACATCCACCTTGCCAGCCAGGTTTTGCCGCGCCACCTCTTCCTGGAAGGCAGCGGTGACGCTTTTACATCCGTAGGCCTGACACCCGGTACCGTTACATATCGCGATAACGGACTTTTTCGGGTCCCGCTTACCGGTAATTGATTTCCTTAAAGTCTCCAGCTCACCCGATGATTTTAGCTTTGCCAC
>CAZXYV010000433.1:0-1689 GCA_964645025.1 uncultured Dehalococcoidaceae bacterium
ACCCGTACCTGATACGGGGTACGGAATGACAATTATCCTAGTCCAGAAACGTTATTCGGGATGAAGGTTTGTTCTTTATTTCAACATCTATACCGGCCTCTTGGAATAGTTTCTCATCTTTGAAAAGATCTGCGTAGCTATCATCATTATACTTGCCATAAGTAACGAACCGCTTTATCCGGGAGTTGACCAGCATCTTTGCACATATGCGACATGGCGTATGTGTGCAGTAAACGGTACTACCCTCCAGACTGACGCCATGAAGGGCGGCCTGAATTATAGCATTTTGCTCAGCGTGGATGGCACGGCAAATCTCATGTTTTTCCCCCGAAGGTATATGTAACTCATCTCTTAAACAACCAAGTTCAAGACAGTCTTTACGACCAGACGCAGCACCGTTATAACCTGTTGACAGTATATGCTTATCCTTTACTGCAACTGCTCCAATACGGTGCCGCCGGCAGGTGGAGCGTTCCGCTACTACCGATGCTATCTTTAAAAAATATTCATCAATGTCTATTCTTTTATTTTTCTTCATTTCAGTTTATTGATAATCCTTTCTACCTGCTGTTTCAGGTCGGCCATGCCAGACTCGTTAAGGACGGTAAAATCGGCCATGGCGATGGGGCCTCCCTTGTTAAGTCTTTCGATTTCGGCGCGGTCGCGGTCGGCGGCTTCCTCTGATGTAAGCGGCCGTACTTTACGCCCACCGAGCCGACGGTATCTTGTTGGCGGCGACGCCCAGACCCCAACAACGATAAAAGCGTCACCGTAGTGGTCTTTAAGAAAAATGTATTCTTCCCAGGAATAGAGCCCGTCCACCACGACATCCGCGGTTTTCAAGGCTTCATCAATGTGAGGCAAGCTCAACCGGGCATAGGCGGCCATCCCGTATTGCTTCCTGAGCGACTCTCTGACCGGGCGTTCGTTCTCTTCGGTAAGCGGCAGGCCCAGCTTTTTCACCCCCGCATCGGTAATATCGCCGAACCTGACGGTGGTAAAACCTTTGTCGCGGAAAATCGCAGCCACCTCGGATTTGCCCGAACCGGTCATACCCACAACCGCAACGACTTTCATACGGTTCATTATAAGCGGTTATGGCCTGAAATGACAACGTGATTTAAACCTTAGGGCTTAATCCATCTGTCATTACGAGGCAGGATGAAGGAGGAGGGGAAAGCAGTATCGTTTGTTTTCAGCATCTGATTGGCTTATGATTCCGGCTTATCAAAGATTTATAAACATTTTGAGGCTGAACACAAATGGTCAGTTTATGAGGCCACGGTCTTATATGTATTTTGTGGATTATTTCAAAATAAGCTTGTTCGGTATCTCGATGCGTGTCTCATGGGAGAGACTGCCCACGTCCTGGCGCAGGAAGACCACCAGGTCATAGGTGCCGGCTGGTATTGTGCCCGCCGTAAGTTGTAAGCTTATTTCTTTGATTTCATCCCCGTTTAGCGTTATGGTCGTAGCGGGGGCGCGGGCCACCCAGTTAGCGTCGATATCGCCTGAGGGTTTCACCAGGCAGGAAACGCTTCCTTTGAGAATAGTAGCTGCAACGTCTCCCGGAGGGTCGGTTACATTTAAGGTAATAATCGGCTGGTCTCCCGGCTGGTAGCTATCTTTATTAAAAGAAACCGAGGTCAATTCTATATTCTTAGCCTGCCCGGCGGTAAGGTTATTCTG
>CAZXYV010000434.1:0-1688 GCA_964645025.1 uncultured Dehalococcoidaceae bacterium
GTCGGCCTGGACCTCTCTCAGCATGGCGAAAGGGCTTACGGAGGTCTGCTCAGATGAAGACCCTCAGCACCAATCATGTAACATGAATTTAACATTAGCGTAATCTGGTAGAAACAAATCCCGGCTAAACTGGAAATATTAAGATAGTCGGGAGGTAAAGAAAATGTCTATCAATACTGGTGACACAGCCTGGTTATTGATGTCCTCAGCGCTGGTGATGCTGATGACCCCCGGCCTGGCCCTTTTCTACGGCGGCATGGTGCGGCGGAAAAATATCCTCTCCACCATCATGATGAGCTTCGCCTGCCTCGGCCTGGTGGGCCTACTCTGGGTGCTTTACGGCTATAGCCTGAGCTTCGGGGCGGATAAGGGCGGCTTCATCGGGGGGCTAAACTTTATCGGCCTCAACAACGTGGGGCAGGCGCCTTCTGCCGTTTACGCCACCACCGTGCCTCACCTCGCCTTCATGATATTTCAGGCGATGTTCGCCATCATCACCGTGGCCTTGATTACGGGCAGCATCGTGGAACGCATGAAGTTCAGCGCCCTGCTCATCTTTGCCACCCTGTGGCTAACCGTGGTCTATGTGCCGGTGGCCCACTGGGTCTGGGGCAGCGGCGGCTGGCTGGCTAAACTCGGCGCCCTGGACTTTGCCGGCGGCTCCGTCGTCCATATCAATGCGGGGGTATCGGCGCTGGCTCTGTCGATGCTCCTGGGGCGTCGCCGGGGCTTCCCCCAGGACTCGATGGACGCCAACAACATCCCCATGGTCGCCCTCGGCGCCGGGCTGCTCTGGTTCGGGTGGTTCGGCTTTAACGCCGGCAGCGCCCTGACCTCCGGCGGACTGGCCTCCAGCGCCTTTGTCGCCACCAACACGGCGGCGGCCGCGGCGGCCTTCACCTGGATGATTGTCAGCTGGCTTCACAAGCGGCCTACCCTGCTGGGCACGGTGACCGGCGCGGTGGTTGGCCTGGTAGCGATTACGCCCGCTGCCGGCTTTGTGCCGCCGCTGGCGGGCATCCCCATCGGCATCGTGGCGGCCATCATCAGCTATTATGGCATGGTACTTTTTAAGATAAAGCGCGGCATGGATGACTCTCTGGATGTCTTCGCCTGCCACGGCCTGGGGGGCATGTGGGGCGCCCTGGCCACGGGCATCTTCGCCAGCCTGGCGGTCAACTCCGCCGGGGCGGATGGCCTGGTCTACGGCGGGGGTATGCTGGTGCTGAAGCAGCTAGTGGCCATCGCTGCTGTCGGCGCTTACGCCTTCATCGTCACCATGATACTCGGCAAACTCATCGATATCACCATCGGGCTGAGAGTGGGTCAAACCGAAGAGACCGTCGGTCTCGACCTCTCCCAGCACGGAGAACGGGCTTACGGAGGTCTGCTCAGATGAAAAAGATAGAAGCGGTTATCCGGGAAGAAAAGCTGAACGCCGTAAAAAACGCCCTCGAAGAAAAAAGCTACTTCGGTATGACCGTGAGCGAGGTGAGCGGCCGCGGCCGTCAAAAGGGAATCCCCCTGCAATGGCGCGTCGGGGAATACCGCATCGACCTGCTACCCAAGCTCAAGATTGAACTGGTCGTCCTCGACGAGGATGTGCCGGTGGCGATAGACGCCATCGTGAGAAACGCCCGGACGGGCGAAACGGGCGACGGCAAAATCTTCGTCCTGCCAGTGGAGAC
>CAZXYV010000435.1:0-1674 GCA_964645025.1 uncultured Dehalococcoidaceae bacterium
TGAAGTCTCGGCCTGAAGGCCAGGACCTCGTCCACACGGCGCGGCTGGTGCCGGTTTACCCGCTCACGCAGGGACTGCGCCCGCGTCAGGTCAGGCGGCTGATGAAGGGGTTCGTCGACCGGTGGGCCGACCGGGTCACCGATTTTCTGCCGTCCCCACTGCGTCAGCGGCTGGACTTCCTGGAGCTGCCTTTAGCCATCAGCCAGGCGCATTACCCGGATGACGATGCGAGCAAGGATAAAGCCAGGGTGCGGCTGGCCTTCGACGAGCTTTTCCTGCTCCAGCTGGGCGTGATGAGGAAGAAGCGGGACTGGCAGGAGAGCCGACCGGGCAGCCCTTTCGATATCAGGAAAAAGATATTAAAGCAGTTCCTGGACTCTTTACCATTTACGCTTACAGCCGACCAGGATAAAGTGCTCGGGGAGATAACGGCCGACCTGGGGCGGTTGCTGCCGATGTGCCGCCTGTTACAGGGCGAGGTAGGCAGCGGCAAGACGGTGGTCGCCACGGCGGCCCTGCTGCTGGCGGCGGCTAACGGCTTCCAGGGGGCTTTCATGGCGCCGACCGAAATTCTGGCCGAGCAGCACTTCGCCACTATCGGCGGACTGTTGGCGAAAATAGGCCGGGAGGAGGATGAGGGGAATGTCAAGAGCTACGCGGGTATTTTCGAGCGCCCTTTGAAAATAGCGCTGCTTATCGGCGATATCCGGCAGGCCGGTAAGCGCGCTTTACAGAAGCAGATAGCGGCGGGCGAGATAGATATCGTCATCGGCACGCATGCCCTCGTGCAGAAGGGGGTGGATTTCCATAAGCTGGGGCTGGCGGTGGTGGACGAGCAGCACCGCTTCGGCGTAGAACAGCGGGCGGCGCTGCGGGAGAAAGGGTTCAACCCCCACATGCTGGTCATGACGGCCACGCCGATACCCCGGACGCTGGCGCTGACGCTTTACGGCGACCTCGACCTTTCCGCGATTAACGAGTTGCCCCCGGGCCGGCAGACGGTCAGGACGAAGTGGCTCCGTCCCGACCAGCGGGAAAGCGCCTATGCCTTCTTGCGGAAGCAGGTAGCCGAAGGGCGCCAGGCCTTTATCCTCTGTCCCCTCATCGAAGAGTCGGACGCTATCGCCGCGCAGGCGGCGGTGGTGGAGTACGAGCGCCTGTCACGAGACGTCTTCCCTGACCTGCGGCTGGGCCTGCTGCACGGGCGGCTATCATCTAAAGATAAAGATGCCGTCATGGAGAGCTTCCGCGCCGGCCATCTGGATATCCTGGTCTCGACACCGGTCATCGAGGTCGGCATCGATATTCCCAACGCCACCGTCATGCTCATCGAAAGCGCCGACCGCTTTGGACTTTCCCAGTTGCACCAGTTCCGCGGCCGGGTAGGGAGGGGTCAAAAGCAGAGCTACTGCATGCTGCTGGCGGAGAACCCGTCCGAGGTCGCCAGACAGCGACTTGACATAATTGAAAATATCCAGGACGGTTTCAAGCTGGCTGAAGAAGACCTGAAATTGAGAGGGCCGGGCGAGTTCTTCGGGACGCGGCAAAGCGGCCTGCCCGACCTGCGCATGGCTAAAATATCCGATGTCGCCCTGCTGGAGCTGGCCCGCGGCGAAGCGGTTAAGCTCTTTCAGGAAGACCCCGGCCTGGAGCAAGCCGAGCACCGGCCTTTAG
>CAZXYV010000436.1:0-1664 GCA_964645025.1 uncultured Dehalococcoidaceae bacterium
AAAAATAATGCGGCATCGTCTACGTCGTCTTTGGCCTTTTTAACGTCGGATATCGCGTTAAGGGTATCATTGGCTGACGTAACACTAAACTCTGCCTGCGTGACTAAAAGTTTTTTGGACTCAACCGTCCGTTGCGCCGTGGTTACGGCTTTCTGCGCGGTGGTCACCGCTCGCTGATAGCTAGCGAAGGTACGCTCGGCATCGGTAACGAGGGTGCTTTTAGTCGTAACGGTACGCTGCGCCGTGGTCAGAGTCTTCTGAAGAGTATCCAACTGGTCGTTCCATTCGTCCTTATCCAGCGTGACGAGCACCTCGCCTGCTTTTACAGAATCGCCGGCATCTACCAGGACGCTGCCGATGGTTCCCTTGGTTCCGGCCGGGTAGAAAAGGTCGACGACCAGGTCTTCCGTGAGTGAGAGGGCCAGGTTACCGGCGGCCGTGATGGTCAGGGAAATGTCTCCCTTTTTTACCGTAGCTACCTGGGTACTGGTCGTAGCATTGTCGGTCTTCGCTTTACAGCCAAAAAGGGTAGCCACCATCATGCCCATCACCAGTATAACCAGCAGTGTCTTCAAGACTTTCATATTATTTCTCCCGTATATCGATGTATTTCCTTTCGACCTTCAATGACAGTTCGGTCATCAACAGATAATTTGCCAACAAGTATTAATAATATATTTAACCTGTAATATTCTTTGACACGGGCACGCTGAAGGTAAAGGTGGCGCCCTGCCCGGGTTTACTCCGGACATCAATCCTGCCGCCATGAGCCTCCACCAGGCGTTTGGATATCGTCAGGCCGAGGCCGGTGCCGCCGGTGGACCGGGTGCGGGACTTGTCCACGCGGTAGAAACGCTCGAATATCAGCGGCAGGTCTTCCGCCGGGATGCCTTCACCCGTATCGGCCACGCTGACATAAACGCGGTCCTCTTCCTGCCAGGCAGTTACCGTTATCCGGCCTTCCGAGCCGGTATGCGACACGGCATTATCCAGAAGATTATAGAGTACCTGTTTGATGCGGTGCGCATCGATATTTACTTCCGGGAGCGCGGCCGGCAGGCTGGCGGACATTGTCAGGCTCTTGGCCGCCGCCTCGGCCTGTAAGGCCATGACGGTTTCCCTGATTAGCCTCGAAATATCTTCCGGCTGAAAAACCAGTCTCAATTCGCCGGCATCCGCCAGGCTTAACTCCTGCAAGTCATCAACGAGGCGTGATAGCGAAGAGACCTCTTCACTGAGAGAATGTACGGTAGCTTCATCCGGCTTGACCAGGCCATCGCTGATTGCCTCCAGATAGCCGCGCAGGTTGGTAAGAGGTGTCCTCAGTTCGTGGGCGACATCGGCCACCATGTTCCTGCGCAGGCGCTCGTTACGCTCCAGGTCATCGGCCATGGTATTAAAAGAGCGGCTCAGCTCGCCCATTTCCCCTTTATCCTTGAAATCCACCCGGTGGGAAAAATCGCCTTTCCCGAACTTCATGGTGGCGCTGGCGAGGGCTTTGACCGGCGCCAGAATGTGGCGTGACAGGACAAAAGTGAGCAATAAGGCGATGGCCACCGCCAGCAGGGCGCCCCAGAGAAAGAAACGTCCTATGGTGTTATAGGTTATTTGCAACGAAGCGCGGTTAATATCCGCGGCATCGTTGTGAATGATATGGAGAATCC
>CAZXYV010000437.1:0-1658 GCA_964645025.1 uncultured Dehalococcoidaceae bacterium
TCCCGCAGGCCGCCGCGCTGGTAAACTCGATACTCAGCATCAAGCCGGTCTTCACCCTTAACCATGACGGTGCGCGTACCGTGGCCCTGCCGAGGACGATGCAAAGCGCCATGGACCGCATGCTCAAGCTGATGGACGGGGCAGTGGCAGGGGGGCAAAAGCTGCACGTGGCTGTGATGCATGCGGATGTCCCGGAGCAGGCTCAAATTTTCAGCGACCGCATTACCTCCCGGTTCGATTGCCAGGAGGTCTTTATCACCGAGTTCACGCCGGTCATGGGGGTGCATACCGGGCCGGGGTTAATCGGCGTGGCTTTCTACGGCGATGAGCCGCAGGCGTAATTCCGGTGGGCTTTATTCATTCGGATTTTCCATAACTCGGGTGGTAGGTGCCTTATGGACATCGGGGAGCTTGGCAGCTCTATAGTCTTACGATAGCCTGAAGATTGATTAATAAATGCGTTTTCAGGCTAGCTTATCGCCGTACCGGGCCTGTCCCAGTAGACTTTGTGCAGGAGCGCCCTGATTTCCAGGAGTCTTTCTTTTTCCTGGGCCAGGCGGTTTAAGCGCTGGGTGGCCCACCTTTCGATTACCGAATCAGCCACACCGAGAGCCCGGGCGGTGTTAACCGTCTCGTCGGTTACTTTACGGGAGAAGCTGGTACTTTCTTCGAGCCGGGCCTGGACGCCGCAGGCGATGGCCTCCATCTTATCGAACGGCGCACGCCTGTATTCGCTCCTTGCTGACCCACCATTTTTCTTTTTAATATGTTTAGTCCTTACCAGTTCCACCATTCTCCTCCTTTTTCGGGCTGTGGCTGATGCTTCCCCCCCGCTTTCCCGGTTTATTTGTGTTGAGCCACCAGCCACAGCCCAGTCAGGAATAATCTAATTTTTGTATTGCTGCTACTTATCTTATACCTTCCTCCTTTATATTATTCGATTTCAGGTATCCAGCCTCTGATGGGCAGTTTCGTTGTAACCAATGTAGAGTAAACGATATTTACGTATGTTACCTATCATGTGCTCATCTACATGATAGAGAGAAACGGTTACAGACAAATCACAAAGTCGCAGAAAATAGTCACAAAAAAGTCACAAAAAAGGGACTCCAGGGTGTAGCGGACGAAACCTTCACCTAATGCTTGACTCAGACGTTATATTGTTGATAATATACGATATCTGGATTTTAACGGGGAGGTGGCAGATGGCTGAAACCAGGATACCGGAATTCGGCATCAAGCATATGTCCCGCTCCGGACATGAGCCGGAAACAGGCATCGTCGTTAAGACCAAGGTCTGGCTGGAGAAGGACGGCAAGCTCTTGATGGGGTGGGGCCGGGCGACCTTGCTGGAGCGTATCGACCAGCTCGGCTCGATATCCGCGGCGGCCAAATCGATGAAGCTGGCTTACCGTAATGCCTGGCTCTGGGTGGAAGCGATGAACCGGCTTTCTCCCACTCCCCTGGTGGAAAAGGCTACCGGCGGGGCGCACGGGGGCTACGCGCGGCTGACCGATGAGGGGCGGAGAATCGTCCGGGAGTATCTGGAAAGGCGCGCCCGGGTCCACGAGATGCTCAAGAAAAAAATATAAAATCCTTTTTTAACAATTGTTAGAAAATATCGCCTATCTTATAATAATTATTCTTTATTTTAATGT
>CAZXYV010000438.1:0-1654 GCA_964645025.1 uncultured Dehalococcoidaceae bacterium
CAACTGCGTGGTGCCCATGAAGCTGCCGGTAAGCATCCTTTCCTCTTTGATAAACGCAAAAGGATTTAAGCTCAGGGTATCCGTAAATTTGGGCAGCCCGACGATGACTGTCATACCGCGCGGCCCGGACATCGCAAAGCCCTGCTCGACGGCTTTAGCGTTACCGACCGTCACGAAAACGTAGTCGGCCCCCCGGCCGCTGGTAAGCTCTTTCACAGCCTTGATAGCATCAACTTTTTTAGAGTTTACGGTATGTGTTGCGCCGAACTTTTTAGCCGCTGCCAGCTTATCATCTAAAATATCCACCGCTATCACCGGGTAGGCCCCGGAGATGGCCGCTCCCTGTATGGAATTAAGGCCGACGCCGCCGACGCCGATGATAACACAGCTGCTGAGCGGTGCTACCTTAGCCCGGTTGACCACCGCCCCGAACCCCGTGATAACGCCACAGGCCAAAAGCGCCGCCCTGTCCAGCGGCATATCCCCGGGGACTTTGACCACCTGAGACTCGTCAACCACGGTATATTCCCCGAAGCTGCCCATCTTCATTGCCTGCGCCAGGCTTTTACCCTGCTTAGTATGTATCCGGCTCTCTTTATCCAGGGGCCAGGCGGCGCTGCACATGTGGGTACGCCCCGTCCGGCAGTAGAGACACTTACCGCAGGAAACCAGGAGCGACACCACCACCGGGTCGCCCGGCTTGATCGACGTGACGCCCGGGCCGATTTCATCGATATATCCAGCGGACTCATGACCGGCGATCATCGGCGGTTTTCCCCCCAGCTCACCCCGGATAAAATGGATATCGCTGTGGCAGATGGCCGTCGCCGCAATCTTGACTTTTACTTCTCCAACTTTAGGCGGGTCGATATTCACCTCTTCCACCACCAGGGGCTTACCGAACTCGTAACATACCGCAGCTTTCATCATTACCTCCACGTTCTATATTGCCACGTATCAATACGCAGCGATAACAGTTTATTTCCCCTGGGTAAGATTGTCAAATAGGTGAAAGACAATTGAACTTATCAAGAAGGGGATTAAGGGGGTGAGGACAAATGCGGTTGCTATTATCTGGTCGGTTGGGCTACTATGAGTGTAGAAATGACATCCGGGGATTATTGCCGCTCGCGTAACGGCGGGCTGATTAGCGGTATGGCGACTAACTGGTTTGAGTCTTCGGCCACATTTAAAAGATGCACGGTGGAAAAAGTTTCCTTTATTCTTCTGAGCCAGTTTGACCTGGCGTTTACCGTACTGGCAATGTACCTGGGTCTCACGGAGATAAATCCCCTCATGAATTTCCTCATCCACCTACCGGCGTTGCTTCTGCTGGTGAAACTGCTAATACCCGTTCTGATTGCCTGGCTCATTCCGGGGCGGCTACTGCTGCCTTCAATCGCCCTGCTTGGCCTCGTAGCCATCTGGAATATCAAGGAATTGCTTGTCTTTCTACTGTAAGGCTACCGTCTCGTGATGCGTACCGGCGGCTCTTCTTTCTGGTACAGGGTCCCCATAGATTCCAGGTAAAGCCTGGCGGCGCTGACGCGCAGATGTTTGGAATTATAATCGGGGTCTGTCTTGAGCTTGCTGTACATACTGTTCAGATGGTGCTCGACGGTCTTGATATCGATGAAGAGGGTCTCCGCGATGG
>CAZXYV010000439.1:0-1634 GCA_964645025.1 uncultured Dehalococcoidaceae bacterium
TTTCGCTGCATCCAGGCCCACTTTCCGGCAGAACTATTCTCTGGGCACGCTCAGAGAATCTACGTTAAGCCACCCGTCAAAGACCGGCGCGCCCGTGATGACTGTTCTATCCCTTGGAACACGGTGAATCCTGTTCGCCTCGTCTACCTGTGTCTGATTCCAGGCTAGTAGCAGGTCCGGGATTATGTGGTAAAGGCCTTTGGTGGTCAGGTTATCCCAGCTAAAGACCGGGATAACGGTGGGAATCCCGATGGCTTTAGCGGCTTTCAAGTATTCTACCTCCGGGGGAAATCGTAAATTACCGGGCGATGCCACGACAATATCCGGCCGGTTATCTTTTAACCAATGCGTGATTTTATGATAAGGCGGGGCAAGCCACTCAAAGGCTCTCAAGGTAGATTGCGTCCAGTTGCAGGCCACCAGTGACCTGGCCAGCCTGGAATGACGGACTGTCCATCTGACCGGTCGGTACAGGTAGCCCTCTTGCCTCTTCAGGTAAAACTCGGATTGCTCCTTGCGGTTTAGGTAGCTGGAGTAGCTAAGCAGCTCACGCGTGTTAATCAGGAAACGGGTCCATTGGTCCATGCGCTGAATTGATAATGCTCGCCTTAATCCTGGCATTTGGGCCATGCTGGCTTGTATAACATGCTCTGAGCGGCTCTTGCTCCATATATTGCTCCAGTGCGGGTCAAAAAGTACCTCTATAGTGTGTCCTTGAGCGTAGAGGTACTTTATGATAGGCTCGTTAGCCGCAAAATGAGCCACCGAGAGGATAACATAAAGTATTTTCATTTTCAATCTCGCAAATTATTAACTGAAACCACCATCCCAGAAGTATTCCCTGGCTTTTTCCCTGAAAACCGGCCCGATTTTTTTACGGAGGAGCACTTTTACCACCAGGTCTAGCGTTCCTTTAATGCCTTCTTGGTGCAATAAAGCGCCAATGTCCGGCGGCTGTACTAACAAACGATACAGTGCACACTTAAGTAGTGTGCGGTGTAGACACATCTTACAATAATAAAACCTCGGACAATACTGTTGGTATAAATAGCGACTATCTCCTACAATTTGTCGTGTATATATTACCGTAACGCTGTGGGCCAATATCGGATGATAATATAAATTTATCCGGCAGAACCTGACATTAGCGCCGTACTTCATAGCTTTCAGGACGAACTCTTTATCCGCAATCATATTGGTGGGGTGAAGTAGCCCGATTCTGGCGAGAGCGCTACGGCGCATCACAAAGCCGGTACCGCAAGCCCCATACCTGAAGATATCGGCCACGTTTTTCCCGTAGTTTACCCCGGGGGGTACATACACGGTAGTAATCCGGTCATCTATCTGTCTGGTACCCCCGCAGACCAGCAAATCTACTTCCGGGTGCTCTTCCAGCACCTGAATTGCCTGCTCCATCGCTTCCGGGTAGATGATATCATCGTCAGGGAGTTGTTTGATGTAGCTGCCCCGGGCGATAAGTATCCCTTTATTCAGGGCATGGGCGCCGCTCAAATCCGGCTCGGAGATGAAGACATTCACGATATCGGCGAATTCATTAACGACTTCGCTAGTCTGGTCAGTCGAATTCCCGTCGATGATGATAAGCTCATCCCCGGGGTGAAGGAGGGCGCGGC
>CAZXYV010000440.1:0-1617 GCA_964645025.1 uncultured Dehalococcoidaceae bacterium
GCATCATGGAGCACATCGAGCGCGCCGGCGTGCACAGCGGCGACTCCATGGCGGTCTATCCCGGCGTCAGCTTTACCCAGAAAGAAATCGATACCCTCGTCGACTTCTCTATCCGCATCGGCCTGGGCCTCAAAATAAAAGGCTTGATGAATATCCAGTTCGTCATCATGCCCGGCAAAGATGAAAAAAACTCATCGGTTTACGTCATCGAGGTAAATCCGCGCGCCAGCCGCACCGTCCCTTTTATCTCCAAGGTCACCGGCGTGCCCCTGGTCAAGGTAGCCACGCGGGTCATGCTCGGCACCAGTCTTAAAGAGCAGGGGTACAGCGGCGGCCTGTGGCCGGTGAGAAAGCTCGTGGCCATCAAGGCGCCGGTCTTCTCCATGTCCAAGCTCACTGGCGTGGATACTCACCTCGGCCCGGAGATGAAGTCCACCGGCGAGGTCATGGGCATCGACTACACCTTCAAAGCCGCCCTGGCCAAGGCCATTTTAGCGGCCGGGCTGGCTCTGCCTCCTGAGAGCGGCATCCTCTTCAGCATCGCCGACCGCGATAAACCCGAGGCGCTGCCCATCATCAGGAAACTCGCCGCCGCCGGTGTCAAGTTGTATGCCACCGAGGGCACCGCCGCGATGATAGAGGCCGCCGGGCTCCCCGTCAAGATGACGAGCAAAAAGCTCAAGGAAGGGCATCCCAACATCATCGACCTGATCAATGACGGCACCATCAGCGGCGTGGTCAACACCATCACCGGCGGCCATGTCTCGTTACAGGACGGTTTTCATATCCGCCGGGCGGCTGTCGAAAAGCGCCTCCCCTGCTTTACCTCACTGGATACCATCCGCGCGGCCACCGAGACGATTTCCCACGGCGTCCAGAGCTATACCGTCCAGCCCCTCCCCGACTACCGCAATAAGGAGCCGTTATGAAGCAGGTCAAAGCCCCGATTATTTCCGTGATAGAGGCCATGCCGGAGACCTTCCTGCTCTGGCTGGAAGCGCCGGTAATCGCCGCCGAAGCCAGGCCGGGTCAGTTTGTCATGGTGCGCTGTGGTAAAGACATCTTCCTGCCCCGCCCTTTAAGCATCCACCGCGTCGATGGCGACCAGATAGCGCTTTTATTTAAAGTCGTCGGTAAAGGCACGGGCTGGCTGTCACAACGAAAAAAGGGCGAGACTCTCGATGTCTTCGGGCCGCTGGGCAACGGCTTTACAATCTATCCGAACTCCAAAAACCTGCTGCTCGTTGCCGGCGGGATGGGAATAGCGCCGCTGTGCTTCCTGGCCGATTTCGCTATCGGGGAGGGGAAAAAGGTGACCGTCATCCAGGGGGCAAAGTCAGCTAACTGCCTCCTGCCGATATCATGCCCACAAAAGCTCTTCGATAAGGGCGCGCTGCCTTCCAGCCTACACGTCCTCAACGCCACCGAGGACGGCTCGGAGGGCTTTAAAGGCCTGGCCACCGCCTTGATACCACATTATGTCAATAGCGCCGACCAGGTCTTCGCCTGCGGGCCGGCGGCGATGTATAAGACAATGGCGCAAATGCCGGAGCTGAAAGATAAGCCCGTCCAGCTTTCTTTAGAGATAATGATGGGCTGCGGGGCGGGCGTCTGCTA
>CAZXYV010000441.1:0-1617 GCA_964645025.1 uncultured Dehalococcoidaceae bacterium
AGCTGGTCGCGAGGCGGTATGAGGATATCGAGGGCTAGCCGGGTGTTGCCGAAAACCATAGTGACCTCCGGGGCGGGATGAATACCACTTTTGGATATTAACCGGCCGTCCCGGAAAGTGAAATACCTACCCCGGGAATTGTCCTGGAGCTTTATTTGAACGGTGAGGTTTTTCTCTCCAAGGCGTTTCTTGAAGAAGGGATACTTGTTGGCCGTCCACCAGAACAGCACTTTTATGGCCCAGAGTGACGTACTGAAGATAATATTAGCCAGTATCCGGGATTTGGCAAGCCTGAGAATTATTGACTTCAACATTTGGCCTCTAGCGCTGCTTCTTATAGACGGTAGTTAGGGCAGCAACCACATTTTAACTTTAGGGTATCTATCCCGTCAAGAACAGGGGTGCTGAAAGTCTGTAATTAAGCTAGGCGGTAGCGGCCTGATAGCGTGTAAGTCCCCGGTTCAGCAACTCAATGGCGCCCCTGACTTTTTTAAGAAACTCTTCCCCCTCGCTGCCCAGTACCTGGACAAACGAGTCTTCGGTTAGCGCGGCCGCCTCCGCCAGGGTTTTGCCCTTAACCAGGGTGCATAGAATCTCGACGACTACGTTGGCGGTGGGGTCGCACATGCATTTATATTTTATATCATCGATGGTATCACCGCTGATATTGATATAAATATGCAGGTAGTCCCGGCCGATGTGTGAGCAAATATATATTTTCTCTCCTACCGAGTCCAGGAATAGGGAAGGGTTTTCCAGGGAACCGGCGTGTTCGAAGCCGTTCCGGAGTAGCCGGCGATAGTATTTTATGACCAGCTCGTCCATCGTTAATCTTTACGCCACCAAGGGCCTATACGTAGCTGCGCTCTTTAAATATCTCGTGCAAAGTGTCCAGAAATATCCGGCACTCTTCGATGGTATTGTAGAAATAGACTGATATTCGGTAGACCATCCTGTGCTCGGCCGGCAGCTTAGGCTGCGCCCAGCCCGCCCCGAACTCTTTATTCAAATAGGAATGAACACAGAAAGTACCGTCTCTTATCATTACATTGCTCCTGGTATCGAGTTCTTCGGCGATGCCCACGGCGTTAGGTCGTTTGACCTCGAAGGTCAGGATGCCACCCCTTCGGGCAGCCTCTGGCGGCCCCAGTATTCGGAACCAGCCCGTATCCCCATATCGGCTCAGCAGTTGTTCCGTTAAAAAGCTGTTTAACCGGTTTTCCTGGGAGTTTATTCTATCCAGGCCAACCCGCTGTAAGTATCTGACCGCAGCGGCGGCGGCTACTTGGCTCGCATAATCCTGGACGCCTACCTCAAACCTGGCCGGCGGTTCCAGAAGATAGTAAGAGTCATAGGTAGTATCACCGAGGGTACCACCCCCCAGCATAGCCGGCTCGATGGCGTCTTCGGGGTCGGCCTCTTCGTGCGGCTCTTGCCCCAGCAGTTCTTTCTTCCCATAAAGAATGCCCACTCCCCTTGGCCCGCACATCTTGTGCAGGGAAAAAGCCAGGAAGTCTACATCCAGTTCCTGGACATCAACAGCCCGGTGCGGCACCGTCTGGGCCCCATCGAGCAGGACTTTCGCCCCGTAATTGTGAGGCATCTTGATAATTTCTT
>CAZXYV010000442.1:0-1612 GCA_964645025.1 uncultured Dehalococcoidaceae bacterium
AAAAAGCTGCAGGTCATCGCCCGGGCCGGCGTCGGCATCGATAACGTCGATGTCAACGCCGCGACACGTTGCGGCGTGGTCGTGGTGAATGCCCCTACCGGCAACACCGTCTCCGCCGCCGAACATACCGTAGCCCTGATGCTGGCGCTGTCCCGCAATATCCCGCAGGCCAACGCCGTGCTCAAGACCGGTGCCTGGAAGCGCGACAAATTCATGGGCACCGAGCTCCGCGGCAAGACGCTGGGCATCATCGGTCTGGGCAATGTCGGCTCGGAAGTGGCCAAACGCGCCCAGGGATTCGAGATGAAGCTTATCGGCAACGACCCGCTGGTTTCGGCGGATTTCGCCCGGAAAATCGGCGTAACCCTCGTGGATAAGCAACAGATGTTTAAAGAAGCGGACTTCATCACCCTGCATATTCCGCTGACCGCCCAGACGCGGGGGATGATAGGAGCCAAAGAACTAGCGATGATGAAACCGACGGTGCGTATCATCAACTGCGCGCGGGGCGGCCTCATCGATGAAGCGGCTCTGGTCAAGGCCGTCAATAATAAGAAGCTGGCCGGCGCGGCGATAGATGTCTTCGAGAAAGAACCGTGCACGGAGAGCATCCTCTTCGGCGTGGAAAATATCATCGTCACGCCGCATCTCGGCGCTTCCACCGCCGAGGCGCAGGTCATGGCGGCCCGGGATGTCGCCGAGCAGATTGTCGATATTTTCAAGGGCCAGCCGGCCCGTGCCGCGATTAATGTCCCCTATATCACAGCAGAGACGCTGATGGTACTCTCCCCTTTTATGAAACTGGCCAGAACGTTATGTAAACTGGTCTACAAGCTGGCAGAGGGTCAGACCAGGACCATCCGCATCAGGTATGACGGCGATATCGCCAACTACGATACCAATTCCATCAAGGCGGCTGTCCTGGGCGGTCTTCTCGAAGGTATCAGCGAGGAAAGGGTCAATATCGTCAACTGCAATGTAATAGCGGCCAAGCGCGGCCTGACCATCATCGAGGAGAAAGAGGCTACCTGCGCCAACTACGCCAGCCTGCTGACCGTAGAAATCACGACCACGACCGGGATATACGCCGTAGCCGGTACTATCATGCATAACGAATCGCATATCGTCAGGGTCAACCAGTACTGGCTCGATATCGTGCCCGTGTCCGGGTCGTACTTCCTGTTCAGCGACCACCGCGACCGCCCGGGGCTTATCGGGGCGGTAGGCAAAATAACCGGGGATGCCAACGTCAACATCAGCTTTATGCACCTCGGTCGCCTCGAGCCGCGGGGACAGGCCTTGCTGGTACTCACCCTGGACGAGCCCCTGCCACAAAAGCAGCAGCAGCAGATACTGGACCTGCCGGATGTCTATTCCGTGAAGCTGGTAGCGCTATAAAATGAAATCGGGCTTTTTCAAGCTTTTAAGACCGGCGTTTTTTTTCTTGCTGGTGGGGTTATCCGCAACCTTGTTTGGCTGTACCTATATCACCGGGGAAGCGATTAAATCGCCGGCGCCGGTAATCACCAATGTTTCGCCCCTACAGGCCAATGACCTGATACGGGCTAACCAGGGTAACCCCAGGTTCGTTATCCTCGATGTCCGCACGCCA
>CAZXYV010000443.1:0-1603 GCA_964645025.1 uncultured Dehalococcoidaceae bacterium
TACCTGGGTGAAATCGTGCTGAAAAAGTGAGATTGGCTTAATGGCAGGCATCGTTACCTACGGGGCTTATGTACCGTTTTACAGACTGAGCCGGGCGGAGATAGCCAGGGCCTGGGGCCTGGCCGCCTCGCCGGGAGAAAGGTCTGTCGCCAACTACGATGAGGACAGCCTTACCATGGCTGTGGCCGCCGCCAGGGACTGTCTCCATGGGATAGACCGGAGAAGCATCGGCTGACTGTACTTTGCCTCGACCACCGCGCCCTATAAAGAAAAGCAGAGCGCGGCTATTATCGCCGCCGTCCTGGATTTGCCGCCGGAGGCGGTCACCATGGACTTTTCCGGTTCTTTAAGAAGCGGCTCGAACGCTTTGAAGGCAGCCGCGGATGCCGTTGATAGCGGCGCGGCGCAGAGTATCCTGGTATGCGCCGCCGATACCCGGCTGGGATATCCCTCCGGGCCGCAGGAAATGACCTTCGGCGATGGTGCCGCCGCCGTGCTGGTCGGCAACAAACAGGCCATCGCCGACATTACACAGTTCTCTACTAGATATTATGAGATTCAGGATACCTGGCGGTCGGACCGGGACACATTTGTCCGCGCGGCGGAAGACCGCTTCGCGATGGATGAAGGTTATGCAGATGTGGTGATTGAGAGCCTGTCCGCTTTATTAAAGAAGGTTAAGCTGACGGCGAAAGATTTTGCTAAGATTGCGCTTAACTCACCCAACCCGCGCCAGCTGCGTACGGTGACACAAAAACTGGGCTTCGATGAAAAAAAGCAGGTGCAGGATGTATTGCATCTGTCGGTAGGGGATACCGGCAGCGCGATGTCCCTGATGAGCCTGGTGGCCGCGCTGGAGCAGGCCGGGAAGGGGGATAAGATATTGCTGGCCAGCTATGGCAACGGCTGCGATGCTTTTATCCTGGAAACGACCGGGCTTATCGTGAAGGCGAAGGACAGGCGCGGCGTTGCGAAGCACCTGGCATCTAAAAGTATGATCGCGAACTATAATAAATACCTGCGCTGGCGCGAGCTGGTACAGGTGCAGCCGGCGGCGCGCCCGCCGCTCGAGGCACGCCAGCCATCGCCCGTAGCGCAATGGCGCGAGGTGCCCTGGGAGCTGCGTCTCACCGGCACAAAATGTAAGCAATGCGGCACGCCTCAGTACCCGCCGCAGCGAGTCTGCGTGAATTGCCACGCTAAAGATAATTTTGAACCATACGGCTTTGCGGATAGACCGGCGAAGGTGTTTTCGTTCTCTCACGACTACGTGATGCAGACTGCCGACCCGCCGGTCACCGTGACGTTCGTGGACTTTGAGGGCGGCGGCAGACTGATGTGCGATATGACCGACCGCGACCCGGCGGCGGTTAAGGTGGGACTACCGCTAGAAATGACCTTCCGCAGGCTGTACTATGTCGGCGGCATCTATAACTACTGGTGGAAATGCCAGCCGGTCAGATAAATGGTCGGGATAAAAGAGAATGGATAGCATTAAAGACAGGGTAGCCATCGTGGGCATGGGCTGTGTCAAGTTCGGCGAGAACTGGGGCCAGAGCCTGGAAGACATGGTCATCGACGCCGCTTATGAAGCCTACCAGGA
>CAZXYV010000444.1:0-1592 GCA_964645025.1 uncultured Dehalococcoidaceae bacterium
AGGCTGTACTGCGTTACCACCATTTCTCTGGCACGTTTACCCATCTCCTGCGCCCAATCGGGATGCCTGAGACAATCAAGGACAGCGTCAGCCAGAGCTTGTGGGCTTCGGGGGGGAATCAACAGGCCAGTTTTACCGTGTTCCACTAACTCTGTGTTTCCGCCCACGTTGGTAATCACTACCGGTCTCCCTAGGGCCATGGCCTCCAGAGTAACACTGGAAAGTCCCTCCATGCCCAACGAAGTTAGACAGGCCACATCGAATGCGGAAACATAGGAGCCTACATCACGCTGGAAGCCGAAGAATGTGACATAGGGCACCATATCTAACTCCCTGACCATATTTTCGAGGCTTGGCCTTATCGGACCATCACCCAGAATGGCAAACCTGGTCTGCGGCATAGCCTGGAGTATAATCTTAGCTCCTTGCAGGAATGTGGCATGGTCCTTTTCTAGAGATAGCCTGGCCGTAATCCCGACTACTTTTCCGTCCGGTGAAAGACCCATCTGGTTACGTATCTGGGCGACCTTATTCCAATCAGGGGCGAGACGCTTAAAGTTTATACCGTTATAGATCACCTTGATATGAGTTGGTTTGATACCCCGGTCGGTGAATAATTTCCCTCCGGCCTGACTGTTAGGAACGACCCAGTCAGCAAAGCGTGCTAAATAGTCCTGCATCTTCCGGTAGGAGATACGTCGACTAGGATTTGTATCCAACCGCTGTCCACAGCATTCTGCCACTATCTTGACCGTGGTACGGCCTAGCATCCCTGATAGTAGCCCGAAGAAGATAGCTGGAGTGAGAAATGGATGGATAATATTCACGTGTTTTTGCCGCAGAAGGGAAGACATTCTGGGTATGACCCAGAAATCATACTTCCCCTTTCTGTTCATGGAGATAAGCTCCGCGCCTGGTATCTGCTTTACTTCCGGCTCCAGCTCGCCACCGGGGTAAATGGTTAACACAATAGGCTTAAAACGCTTCTTATCTAAACCTTTGACAATCTCCAGGAGTCTTTGTTGGGCACCTCCTATGTCCATCATGTTTATGGGGTACATCACAGTAATTCTACTGTCTGTCATCGAGTCTCCTTTACCGTTGAGGGTCGCTTGAATAAGGCCAATTTAGTGGTAGCGATTGAAAAACCACCCAGGATCCAAAAGAGCATCGAATTATCCATCACGTTATGAGTAAGCGCGTTCACAATATAAGCTACTAATGCACCAAAGCAGCCGAGAGAAAGGCTCCTGAGGAACGGCGTTGACGATTTCCGGTAGGATTCAAGGAAATTGCGAAAAATTGCCGTGTATATCCACATGTAAACCAGCAGAGCTGCCGTACCGGAAGATACCCAAACCGTGATGAAATCGTCATGAGCTGGATATCTCCCTAAATCTTCCCCTGCCCCCTGTGTTGCCATCAAGGTAGGATCGATGCTTGAGGCATACCCCGATGACACCTTTGTAAATCTCCAGGATCCTATACCTAGGAGTGGGTTGTCCCGGGCAATGTTTAACCCTGCCTGCCACAGAACCAATCTGCTTGCCGCACTCGGGTCATCGCTAAAACCTTGAGAATACCGACTGCTT
>CAZXYV010000445.1:0-1582 GCA_964645025.1 uncultured Dehalococcoidaceae bacterium
CCGAGCATCACCAGCATATCGGCAAAGCCCATGATGCCCAGGCCGATTTTCCGCGTCTTTTTCGTCATCTCCTCGATTTGCGGCAGCGGGAATTTATTGACATCGATGACGTTGTCCAGGAACCTGACGGTCGTTTTAACGGTATGCGCCAGTCTGGCGTAGTCGATTTCTGCCCTGCCTCCGGGGCTCTTTACCATTTTAGCCAGGTTGATGGAAGCCAGGTTGCACGATTCGTAGGGGAGAAGGGGCTGCTCGCCGCAGGGGTTGGTGCTTTCGATTTTGCCCAGGTTGGGGGTGGGATTATCGTCATTAATCCGGTCGATGAAGACGATGCCGGGGTCGCCGGTCCGCCAGGCCATATCGACAATCTTGTCGAAGACCTCTTTAGCGTTGAGCTTGCCGGTGACCTCTTTAGTGTGCGGGTTGATAAGTTCATAGTCGGCCCCCGCCTTGACCGCCTCCATGAAACCGGCCGTCAGTGCTACGGAGAGATTGAAGTTAGTCAGGGCGGTCATACTCTCCTTGGCGGTGATAAACTTCAGTATATCGGGGTGATCGATATTAAGGATGCCCATGTTAGCACCCCGCCTCGTTCCTCCCTGCTTGGTGACATCAGTTACGGTGTCAAACGCCCGCATAAAGGAAACGGGACCACTGGCCACGCCTCCGGTAGAGCCGACCATGTCATTTTGCGGCCGCAGGCGCGAGAAGGAAAAGCCGGTGCCGCCGCCGCTCTTGTGGATGAGGGCGGTATATTTAACCGCATCGAAGATGGACTCCATCGAGTCGTCCACGGGCAGGACGAAACAGGCGGAAAGCTGCCCCAGCTCCCGGCCGGCGTTCATCAGGGTAGGGGAGTTGGGAAGGAACTCCAGCCCGTTCATCAGCCGGAAAAAATCTTCTTCGGTAGCTTTAACGTTGGCTTTAGGATTATAGATAAGCTCCGCCGCGGCGATTGAGTGCGCCACCCGGTGGAACATCTGCTCCGGCGTCTCTACCGTCTTCCCCTGCTTGTCCTTTTTCAGGTATCTCTTTTCCAGTACCTGCAGGGCGGTATCGGTAAGTCCCGTAGCGGACGGCGTTTCTTTGATTGTAGTGGCTTCGATATTGGTTTCCATAGCTGGTTCGACCTCCTGTTTTGGTACTGGTTTTTCCGCGTTCAGGACTTCCATGACCATAGCTTCTATTTCCGCCTCGGTCGGGAGGCGTTGCTGGCGGCGGGCGCGCTTATCCACCAGGTCTTCCATGCCCGGCAGGGTGGGCAGGTATTCCGCCTGCGCTTTTTCCAGCCGCTCGATGACCTGGGAGGTCAGCCGTTCTACGAGCCTGCGGTCCCGTATGCCCATGGCCTCGGCGTTGGCGAAGACGATGCGGGCGACCAGGCTGCGGTTGACGGGGACCGGGTGTTTCTTGCCGTGATTGGCCATGCTCACCGCCGCACCTTCCGCTTGGTTTTTACCGTCACGGGCAGCACCTCGGGCGGGATAAGGGGCAACTGGTCGGCGGAGTGTACTGTCGTGGTGCTGGCCAGGCTGTCCACTTCCTCTTTCAGCGTCGTGATATCGGCGAACTCGCGGTAGAC
>CAZXYV010000446.1:0-1581 GCA_964645025.1 uncultured Dehalococcoidaceae bacterium
CCGCTCCAGGTCCTGCCGCACGAGGTCGGCCACCTCGTTTTTCTGGGAAAGGTCAACGAAAGTTGTGTACGGGATGCGGCGCCGCTCCGCCCATTTCCCCACCATGGCAAAATCGATATTGACGATGGCGGAGACATAGTCCCTGTCTTTCCCGCCGATGACCATGGCGTCTTTGATATAGGGACTGAACCGGAGCCGTCCCTCGATGTACTGCGGGGCGTACTTGGCGCCCGATTTCAGCAGACCCATATGCTCCAGCCGGTCCATGAATATCAGATGCCCCTGCTCGTTGATATTGACCGCGTCGCCGGTGTGGCACCAGCCGTCTATCAGCGTTATAGCCGTCTTCTCCGGGTTTTTATGGTAGCCCCGGAACATACAATCGCTGTTGACGAGGAGCTCGCCGCCGCTGGTTATCCGCAGCGATGTGCCCAGCGCCGGCCGTCCGACGCTCTCGAACTTGATGTCGCCTTTGCCGTGGGAAGAGATAAAGCCCGCTTCGGTGCTGGCATAGCACTGCCGCAGCTCAACGCCGATGGCATGGATGAGGCGGAAGGTGTCCAGGCTCAGCACGGAACTTCCGGTTACGGCGAACCTGACCTTGCTCAGTCCTAGCCGGTCCTTGAGGGGCCGGAACAAGGCCAGGTAGGCGATGCCGTGGAGAATGCGCCACAGTATGGACGGCGTTTTGCCTTCAAACTGCATATCGGCGATTTTATGCCCCACGGGCAGGAAAAGGCGATACACAAAGCGCTTCAGGGGATTGGCGTCCAGCATCTTCACCTGGATTTCACTGACCAGCCCTTCCCACTGGCGCGGGCCGTAGATAACGAAGTTCGGACCGACTTCCCGGGTATCCTCGGCGATGGTCTCCGGCTCTTCGGGGAAGTTGAGCCTGGCGCCGGTCAATAGATGGGGAATGGTGGCGAAAAAGCTATCCCCCACCCAGGCCGCCGGGAAGTTGGAAATCAGGTCGTCGTTCTCATTCATCGGGTAGCGGTCGATAAAGCCCCGGGCCGTGGTAATCAGGGCGCGGTGAGTCAGGATGGCCCCCTTGGGTAAACCGGTCGTCCCGGACGTATAGTAGATGAAAGCCACATCCTCGCCTTTGCCGGCGTCCACATTCTTCTCGAACAGGCCGGGGTGCGTTTTTTCATACTCCCGACCCAGCGCCATGACCTCGTTAAAGCTGATGAGCACGGGGTCGTCATAGTTCCGCAGACCCTTGGGGTCCCAGTGGATGACCTTTTTCAGCAGCGGCAGTTCACTCCTGATTTCCAGGAGCTTGTCCGTCTGTTCCTGGTCGTTGACGATAGCGAATTTGGCATCGGAGTGCTCGGCGATGTATTTCACCTCGGAAGGAATAGAATCGACGAAAATTCCGGTGGCGATACCGCCAGCCGCCTGGACGGCGAACTCTCCCCAGAACCACGGTGGCTCGTTATCCCCGATAATGCCGACGACATCGCCCCGTTCCAGCCCCAGCGCTATCATCCCCAGCGAAAAGTATTTTACGTTATCGTAGTAGTCCTGCCAGCTATAGTTGTGCCAGACGCCGAACATTTTCATGGACATCGCGGC
>CAZXYV010000447.1:0-1581 GCA_964645025.1 uncultured Dehalococcoidaceae bacterium
GTATCGGCTGGCAGGTTTTCCCTTCCTCTTTAAAGGCCGCCGGAATATGTGAATGACCGGCCAGACAATATTTGTTGGTAAAAAACGCAAAGTTTTTCTCGGCGATACTGGCGGATATGATATATTCCAAGGTAGGGTCCACCGGGCTGCCATGCACCAGCAAGAAATCGCCTTTTTCCACTTTCACGGGCAGATTTCCCAGGTAATGAACATCGACCGGGTTCAGTTGCCCGGTAGTCCACTGGCAGGCCTCGGCCGCCGCGGGATTGAAATAGGATAGCTCCATCTTGCCGATGGCGGCCAGGTCATGATTGCCGGCGATGCACACGGCGCAGTACTTCTTGACAAGCTCAATGCACCGGCGAGGTTCCGGTCCATAGCCGACGATGTCGCCCAGACACCATATCTCATCCACCTCACCCTTGCCCTGGATATCCTCGAGCACCGCCTGGAAGGCAGCTAAATTAGAGTGGATATCAGCGATAATGGCGTAACGCATTTACAGATAATATAGCAGGTTTTAAAAAAGATAGCCAGCGTGAGGAGAGTACTCTCCGAAGATAAAGTCTCAGGGTACCTGAAATATACCGAAAAACTTCAATAGAGAACGCAGGCCGAAGTAACCCAGATAAGCCAGAATCATGCCCTGGGCAGTCTTGCCCGCCCAGATTGTCAGGAAGAACTTCCAGAAGCGGTAACGCAATGCCCCCATTCCCAGAATCAGGGGTGTGAGGATGGGATTGGGATATATAGACAGCAGAAAAACAGCGACGAGTACCCTCCGGCTGGCGATTTCCGGCACCCGGGATAATCTTTTGAAAAACCGCCTAATCTTCGAGCGCGGGGGTTCATCGGACGGGGTGGAGACCATGAAACTCCGGAAGACCTTGTGCCCGCCCCGACCGGTCCAGAAAATAAACGCGTTGCCGACAGCATTACCGAAACCGGAGACCAGCCCGACTAAAAAGGGACTTAAAATACTCCCCAGCGTAAAAGTGAGTATCATGCTCGGGGTCGGAATCGGTATCGGCGAACCGGCGAAGATGGAGATGATAAAAAGTCCCAGGTAACCCTGTTGTTCAAGCTCCGTAATATATTCCCAGTGCTGTACCAGGAGAATAGAACCGCCAACGCTGATAATTAATGTCAACGCCAGCAATCCCGTGGCGATGAACCTTGTGTGTTTTGAGCTGTTTTCAGTCATCGTGGCAAGACCATTATAACTAATAACTCGCGGTTTTTACAGGTCTCAGCCGGGATTACCGCTGAAATCCGCTAACTAAAATCAACCAAAAACGTTATAAATATTGAAAGACTCTTTACAGGAGGGTAAAAATTATGGAAAAACCAATGGGAATACTCTTGATGGTGATTTTCGGGGTCTCAGGCGCGGGCGTGACGGCGCTGGCCTGGCTCTGCCCGGCTTTAAATCTGGATAAAACAATGGCCACGATGGCCGGTATTATCGGCGTGGGTTTTGCGATTTTCCAGGGTCTCAGGTTCAGGCATACCCGCCATGCCGGTGCCGAACCGGTCTCCATAGAGGTCGCGGCAGAAGAAAAACCTTAACGTAGAATTATT
>CAZXYV010000448.1:0-1580 GCA_964645025.1 uncultured Dehalococcoidaceae bacterium
GGTTGTTACCTGGTCCGTCCGCCTGAAGTCACGCGCTTTGATGACCCGGAGAATCCCACCATTCTGGAAAGCCTCGTCGAGGCCATGGGCGGCGAAAGCCTGGACTGGCCCGGCAAGGTGGACTGCTGCGGCGGCGGGCTTAACCTGACGCGGACGGAGATAACGGTGCAGCGCTCCGGGGCAATTATTGATATGGCGCAAAAAGCGGGTGCCGATTGCATTACGGTAGCCTGCCCGATGTGCCAGACCAGCCTGGACTTACGGCAAAAAGACATGGAAAAGGCAACCGGCAAACGCTATAACCTGCCGGTCGTCTACATTACGCAGCTTCTCGGTCTTTGCCTGGGTATTTCACCGAAAGAACTCGGCCTCAACCGGCTCATGGTGACGCCAGCGGCAGTCATCAAGGCTGTCGGCATAACAATCTGATAATTATTTCCGGAAGGTTATATTATGGACGGAAGCGATAACAAGAAAATAGGGGCGGTACTGGTGCAGGGGGGCGGCATCGCCGGTATCCAGGCGGCCCTGGACCTGGCCAACTCCGGCTTTAAAGTGTACCTGGTGGAGCGTGAAGCCGCTATCGGCGGCATGATGGCCCACCTGGACAAGACCTTCCCCACCGGCGATTGCGCCACGTGCATCGTTTCTCCCAAACTGGTCGAGTGCGCCCGCAATATCAACATCGAGATACTGACGCTGTCGGAACTGGTGAGTCTTGAAGGCCAGCCGGGGAACTTCAAGGCTAAGGTTAAATGTTATCCCCGCTATGTCGATGAGGACAAGTGCACGGCCTGCGATAACTGCACCGAAGCCTGCCCCGTGAACATTCCCAATCAATTCGACCGCAATCTCGGCACGCGGAAGGCGATAGCGAAACACTATGCGCAGGCCACGCCGAATATCTTTGGCATTTTGAAAAACGGCCATGCGCCGTGCAAGGTAGAGTGCCCGGCGCACATTAACGTCCAGGGCTACATCCAGCTCATCAAGAAAAAGGAGTACCTGAAAGCGGTAAACCTGATAAGAGAGAGAAATCCGCTCTCCGCTATCTGCGGACGGGTATGCAACCATCCCTGTGAGACAAAGTGCACGCGAAATTCTCTCGATTCGTCGGTAGCCATAAGGTTGCTCAAGAGGTTTGCCTCCGATAAAGAGATGGAAATGGTGGCGTCCGGCCAACTGGCGTTACCGGAGGAAAAACCCTGCCCGATGGCGGCTAAAAAGGTGGCGGTGGTCGGCGCCGGACCCGCCGGACTCACGGCCGCCAGTGACCTGGCCGACCGCGGCTATGCGGTCACATTATACGAGGTGTCTCCTGCCGCCGGAGGTATGCTGCGCTATGGTATTCCGGAATACAGGTTGCCGAAAAAAGTCCTAGATTATGAAATAGAACTAATCCGCCGTAAGGGCATTTCATTTGTCTTTAATACCCGTGTCGGTACAGATATTAAGCTCGACAAGATACGACGGGATAGTGATGCCGTATTTCTGAGCGTGGGTATCCAGAATAGCCGTAAGCTCGGCGTGGAAGGTGAAGACAAAACCGGTATCAGCTACGGTGTGGAGTTCCTGCGGCA
>CAZXYV010000449.1:0-1579 GCA_964645025.1 uncultured Dehalococcoidaceae bacterium
AGCTGGGCGGCGAGGGTCTTGTTGTGGCAGATAACGAGCGTGGGACGCTGCACCCTCTCGACGACGTTGGCCATGGTGAAGGTCTTGCCCGAGCCGGTCACGCCGAGCAGGGTCTGGTGCTTGAAGCCTTTTTGCAGGCCAGCCACCAGCTTTTCGACGGCCTGGGGCTGGTCGCCGGTCATCTTGAAGTCGGAGACAATCTTAAAATCGGGCATGGCTATCTGCTAACAGTATAGCTCTTTTAGGGGGAGGATTAAATATTTTTTTAGAGCTTGCCGCTGGGGGGTATGATGCCGACGAGCTTCATGAAATCACGGTCCGCGTTGTTTTTAGATGCTTCAATCATGCCGTCAAGCTGACGCCAGAGCTTGGCGGCCTCGAGGTCGTTATGGGCGGTGGCGAGCATGCGGTAGACATTGCGGAAATGCCAGTCGCCGGGGGCTTTACCTTCCGCCACGATTTTCCGCGCCCGGACAACGGCCCAGCGCGTTTGCAGGGGCTTGATAACGAAGAGGCTGAAGGCGATGACCGCGCCGAGGCCGAGCAGTAAAACGATACAGAATAAAAGGTATTGCGTTAAATACATCGCGCCTCCTGGTAATAAGCTTTATTAATAATTATACGGTGGGAAGCGCTTGAATAATACAAGGGCAGTATGCATTTAAGGTGATGTTTTTCTTTTAAATAGAGGAGGCTACAACCTGCGGCGTCGTAACACGACTACCAGGACAATTATCAGGACGGCTACCGCGATGATAAAAACTATAACCGCGATAGTGAGTAAGGTGGATACCCCGGATACCGGGGCCTCTTTCGGGGTGGGAGTGGTGGGAGAAGGGGCGGCGGCAGGCGTCGGCGCTGTTTTTGACGGGGAAGCAGTGGTAGCGACAATCGGTGACGCTGTTGTTGGCGGGGGAGATGTAACGACAGTGGTTTTAGTCGGTGCTGGCGTTGGTGGGGGAATGATACATTTCACTGTGCCCAGAGGTTGCTCCCGGGGGAAAGAACCGGTGATATCAATCCAGATAAGAACTTTTACTTGAGCCTTGGTAAATTGCTCGACGACGGTGTAACTGCCAGGCGCGGCCCCGGCGGGGAACTGGAGGGTGACCGACTGATTAACGTTGTGAGTCTGGCCGGCGGTCCTGGGCATGGGATTGATGTCGATAATAAATTGGGGATTAAGCGTCAATGCGGCGCCGCCGGCGGCAGGCTGGGCCACTACCTGTGAGGTAACGGATGCTTGGCTGATGGGGAGGGGCAGGTCTTTAGAGCAGACGGCGCTGCCTGTAATAGTGATGTGAAAGACTTCTCCGGCGGCTACCTCTGTTTTATCGAAGGTGACGGGATTAAAGTTGAACTGAAAATAATCGGCGGGGTTAAGATCTAAAGCCAGGGCTGGCGATGCGGTAGTGAGGGAAAAGGTAATCACCATTACCAGCGCCGCGGCGACACGCAGGAAAGAGTTATGTTTCATTATACTCATTATATAACGTATAACGAAAGCTAACGAATTTTGTTACCTCACCCTGAAGGGTCTCGACCAGAAGGCTCGGCCTGAAGGTTCTCCCTGAAGGGG
>CAZXYV010000450.1:0-1578 GCA_964645025.1 uncultured Dehalococcoidaceae bacterium
GGCAGCCTGGAAGAGGTGAACCGCTTTTTCTACCAGCGGGGCTGGACCGATGGTCTCCCCGTTATCCCGCCCACCGAGGCCGCCGTCGCCGAGATGCTGACCGGCACCGACCTGCCCGCCGACTACCTCGTCGAAAAGCTGGAACCGCGCCTGGGCAAGGCCACGGTGGAGAGAATCGCCATCAACGCCGTCATGGCCGGCTGCCTGCCCACCTATCTACCGCTGCTTATCGCCGGCGTGCACGCTTTAGCCGATAATCCTACCTCCGGCATGATGGCCGCCAGCACCGGCTCCTGGTCTCCTTTCTATCTCGTTAACGGGCCGGTCAGAAATGATATCCATGTCAACTCCAGCTACGGCGCTTCCAGCCCGGGGAATATCGCTAACGCCGCCATCGGGCGCGCTATGGGGCTTATTACCAAGAACATCCGGGGCATCCGCAAGCAGGTCGAAGACATGGGCGTGCTCGGTAATCCCGGGAAATACTCCTTTGTCGCCGCCGAGAACGAGGAGAACAGCCCCTGGGAGCCCTTTCACGTCGAATGCGGTTTCAAGAAAGAGGAAAGCGCCATTACGGTCTGTTTCCCGCAGTCTTATCAGCAGATGATACCCTTCGGCACCGATGATAAGGGCATTATCGCCACCGTGGTCGGCAGCATCGTGCCGGCGCGTATGGGGTTGTTCGGTCTGATATTAACGCCGAACAACGCCCAGGCTCTAGCTAAAAAGGGCTGGACTAAAAAGACGATAAAGGAATACATCATCAAGAACACCCGTATCCCGGATGACTACTATTCCCGGCTGGGTTTAGATTTCAGCGGTCCGGCTGACCGCACCGCCTTCATGGGGCCCGGAGACAACAAGCAGATTTTCCATCCTACAGCGGAGCGCCCCGAGCCGGTGAAGGTATTCGTTTTCGGGGGCTTCGGCTCGTGGGTGGGATTTTTACAGGGTGGACCGCCGCAGATAACGAAAAAGGTGGAACTACCGAAAAACTGGGCGCAGCTGGTGAAGAAGTATCAGAATGTCGTGCCCACGTACGTGAGGTATTAGGGTGCTGGCATCGGCTGCAGGGGCAGGCCACCGGAAACGTACAACGCGTGGCCGGTGATGTAGTCGGAAAGATTTGAGGCCAGGAACAGCGCGGCACCGGCCATGTCCTCCGGCGTGCCTACCCTGCCCAGTGGCACCTTTTTACCCAGCCGCTTAAAGAAAGCGTCGCGCTCCTCTTCCGTCATGGCGCTGACTCTGGCGTCGTAAAAGTTCGTGCGGACAGGCCCCGGCAGCATACAGTTCACGTTGATGTTGAAGGGCGCCAGCGCGTTGGCGAGGTCCATCGTGAAGCCGATGACGCCTGCCTTGGCGGTGTTGTAGTGGATTTCATGGGCGGGGGGCAGGATGGCGCCAATAGAGGAGAGATTGATTATTTTCCCACTCCGCTGCTTTTTCATGTGCGGCACGACGTATTTGCAGAACAGAAAGTCACTTTTCAGGTTCAGGGCCAGCACCTTGTCCCAGACTTCTTCGGTCAGGTCTTCCACGGGCGGATGGGCGGCTATCGCCCCGGCGTTATGGACC
>CAZXYV010000451.1:0-1570 GCA_964645025.1 uncultured Dehalococcoidaceae bacterium
CAGGCCGAGGTGCTCGTAGGCGAGGCGGGTGGCCAGGCGGCCGCGGGGCGTCCTCTCTAAAAAGCCGAGCTGCATCAGAAAAGGCTCGTAAACGTCGGTAATCGTATCGGCTTCCTCGCTGATTGAGGCGGCTATCGTATCCAGTCCCACCGGTCCGCCGTTGAACTTCTCGATGATGGTGTGCAGCACCTTGTGGTCTGTTTCGTCCAGGCCGATGAGGTCTACCCCGAGCTTGGCCAGGGCGTCTTTAGCCACCTTTTTCGTTATCGTGCCGTCGGCAACCACCTGGGCGTAGTCCCTGACCCGCTTGAGCAGGCGGTTGGCCACGCGGGGTGTGCCCCGGGCGCGGCCGGCTATCTCTTTGAGTCCGTCTTCTTCCGCCTCCACCTGGAGTATTCTGGCCGAGCGTTTGATGATTTTCTCCAGCGACGACGCTTCGTAAAAATCAAGGCGGAAGACGGAGCCAAACCTGTCCCTTAAAGGAGGGGAGAGCAGGGCGTAGCGGGTGGTGGCGCCGATGAGGGTGAAGGGGGGGAGGTTCAGCCGCAGGCTCCGGGCGCCGGGGCCTTTGCCGATGATAATATCCAGGGCGTAGTCTTCCAGGGCGGGGTATAGTATCTCCTCGACGGTGCGGTTGAGGCGGTGGATTTCATCGATAAAAAGGATATCGTGGCTCTTGAGATTGGTCAGGATAGCGGCTAAATCGCCGGTGCGCTCGATGGCGGGGCCGGAGGTCGTCTTGATATTAACGCCTACCTCGACGGCGATGATATGGGCGAGGCAGGTCTTGCCCAGGCCCGGCGGCCCGTAGAAAAGGACATGGTCGATAGGCTCACCCCGGCCCTTGGCGGCGGTGATGGCAATCTTGAGGTTTTCCTTGGTCTTGTCCTGCCCGATAAAGTCGGTCAGGGAACGCGGCCTGAGACTGGTATCGAGGGGTGCGTCCTCTTCGCTGGGCTTCCCGGATATAATGCGCGCTATGGTCTCACCCCCTCAATCGAATGAAAAACGCCGTCATTGCGAGCCATCCGCCGTAAGCGGAGGCGTGGCAATCCCAACGATATATTTAGTACGATGATAGAGATTGCCACATCGCTGCGCTCCTCGCAATGACAAATCCATAATGTCTCAATTAATAAGAGTGGTTGCTCTAAGACCCTGATTTTTCCTCAGCGTTGCCCGTATCTATTTCCGGCGCCTCGGCAGGCGGCTCTTCAACGGCTACCTGGCCGGTCGCTTCCGGTGCTGCCATCGCTGCCTCGGCAACTGGCTCGGTGACTGCCTCCGGCGGCGCGGATAGGCTGGCCAGTAAGCGCATCGCTTCGTCCTCTTCTCCATGGGGCTCCAGTACCGGCACCTCTTCTTCGGACAGGTAACGGGCCGGAATCAGCTTGCCGATGATGACATTTTCCTTGAGCCCGACCAGCCGGTCCACCCGGCCGTTGGCGGCGGCCTCGGTAAGGATGCGGGTGGTCTCCTGGAAGGAGGCGGCGGCGAGCCAGCTATCGGTGCTCAACGATGCCCGGGTGATGCCCAGCAGGACGGTATGCGCCGTGGCCGGTTCACCGCC
>CAZXYV010000452.1:0-1567 GCA_964645025.1 uncultured Dehalococcoidaceae bacterium
CCAAGGGGCGGGTGTGGCATCCGGGGGGCGCTCATCCCTTCGGCGCCATGAATACCGCGCTGGTGCATAACGGAGACTTCGCTAACTACCACTCGGTATGTGAATACCTGGCGCAGCGCCACATCTACCCGCAATTCCTGACCGATACCGAGGTCTCGGTGCAGCTTTTTGATTTGCTCGACCGGACCTATCACTATCCCCTGGAATATATCATCGAATCCCTGGCGCCAACTTCGGAGCTGGACTTCGACCGCCTGCCGGAAGAAAAACAGCACGTCTACCGGGCGATTCAGGCGACGCAAATTCACAGCTCGCCGGACGGCCCCTGGTTCTTCATCATTGCGCGGAATATTCCTGAAGCTAAGAGATTCCAGTTGATGGGTATTACCGACACGGCGATGCTGCGGCCCCAGGTTTTCGCTTTTAGCGATGGTGAGGTACAGGTGGGGCTAATCTGCTCCGAGAAGCAGGCGATTGACGCCACACTGCTGAGCCTGTCCCGGGAGGATAAACGGATATGCCCCATCGCCGACCGCTACTGGAATGCGAGGGGCGGCAGCCATACGGATGGCGGCTCATTCATCTTCAGTCTGGAGCGGGACACAGCCGGGAAAATGCGGCTGACCTGCACCGATAAATTCGGTGTCCCGGTGCAGTTACCGGCCGGAACCGAGATAGGCAGTCTCTCTGAGCGAATTAAGCTGTCGCATTCAGACAACGATAATATCGCAAACAATATCCGCGAACTCTTTGATAACGGCAGCCAGGCAGTTTATGAATATATGCTGGATAGCCTGCCCGCCTGGTCCTTTACCGAGGTCCGTTCGGCCTGTGAAACCGTCAGGTCGCTGGCCAAAGACCCGGATAAAACCGCCACGGCAATTGAGGTTTTAACCTGGCTCAATGACCGTAGATACGCCACCGGAACTAAAAAACGCAAGCATCTACTTCAGATTGTGCGTGAAACGCTCAATCAATTGTTCCGCGGCCTCCCCGGGTTGGCCGAATCAGCGCCTGGTGCCTACCGTCTTATTGATTACGCGTCACGGGAACTGTTAAGGGAACCGCTTAACGGTGAAACAACGCTGGTTATAGATACCAAAGGATTTCCCCCGGAAGGCAAAGATTGTGATGCCTCTCTTATAATGGACGCCTATTTCAAGGGATGGCGGCACTTTATCAGCTTTAATTGCGCCGGGCAGCGGTTTATCGGTTGCGGTCTGGGGCCGCAGACAGAAGGGGTGACCATCGATGTCTACGATAGCTCCGGTGATTATCTGGGTTCCGGCATAGACGGGCTGACGATTACGGTGCATGGTAATGCCCAGGACCAGCTGGGACAGATTGTGAAGTCCGGCAAGCTGGTCATACATGGAGATACCGGTCAGACGTTCTTATACGGGGCCAAGGGCGGCTCTATCTACGTTATGGGCAATGCCGCCGGTCGGCCGCTGATCAATTCGGTAGGAAAACCCAGGGTAGTCATTAACGGCACCTGTCTCGACTTTCTGGCGGAGTCATTTATGGCCGGCGATGTTTTGAACGGCGGCGGTTTTGTCATCCTGAA
>CAZXYV010000453.1:0-1549 GCA_964645025.1 uncultured Dehalococcoidaceae bacterium
GATATCGATTATTTCCTCGGCAGTGGCGACGACTGCCTGGCCCTTTTTTATTTTTTCGTTGATTTCTGCAATTGTTTTCATTTAATACATTACCTTTCAGAGTTTATTTTTCTTTACCGATAAAGCCCTTCCGGGCAATGCATTGTCCATAACAAAATCATATTTTCACCTCATTTAAGCATTCTATTTATTCGGCACGGGCTCCTGGAAAAGCCAGGTAGACAGGTAGCGTTCGCCCGTGTCCGGCAGGATAACGACGATGAGTTTGCCCTTGTTCTCCGGACGTCCGGCCACCTGCAAGGCTCCCCAGGCAGCCGCCCCCGATGATATACCGGCCAGTATCCCTTCCTCCCGGGCCAGGCGTCGCGCGGTGATGCCGGCGTCTTCGTTGCTCACGGTCACTATCTCATCGACGAGGTCTTGACGGAAAATATCGGGGATAAATCCGGCGCCGATGCCCTGTATTTTATGCGGCCCCGCCTTCCCCCCGGAAAGAACCGGGGAGCCGGCCGGCTCGACGGCTATCGCTTTAAATCCCGGCTTCCTGTCCTTAAGCACTTCGGCGATGCCGGTAATCGTCCCGCCGGTGCCCACGCCGGCGACCAGGATGTCCACCCTGCCGGCGGTATCCCTCCAGATTTCCTCGGCGGTGGTCAGGCGGTGTATTTCCGGGTTGGCCGGATTTTTGAACTGCTGCGGCATAAAATAGCCGCGGTTTGCCGCCACGAGCTGCTCCGCCTTTTTAATCGCCCCGGGCATCCCCTCGGCGCCGGGAGTGAGTATCATCTCTGCGCCTAGAATTGAAAGGAGTTGCCGCCTTTCTACGGACATCGTCTCGGGCATAGTCAGGATAAGGCGGTATCCCCTGGCGGCGCAGACGAAGGCCAGGGCGATGCCGGTATTGCCGCTGGTGGGCTCGACGATGACCGTGTCCTTCTTAATCAGCCCCTTTTCTTCGGCGTCGACAATCATGGCCACACCGATTCTATCCTTGACGCTGCTTAAAGGGTTGAAAGACTCCAGCTTGGCCACAACTTCCGCAACGGCGCCTTTAGTGATGTGGTTCAGCCTGACGAGCGGCGTGTTCCCGATGAGCTCGGTGCTGTCGTTAGCGATACCCCGGGTTAGCTTCGGGATATTCACCGTCTTGTATTTTAATTTCTCTACTTTAGCGAATGTTTCTTCCATCCCCGTAATCTCCCTACACATATCGACTAAATATAGTACATCGACGGCTCTTTCTGGCCTTTCATTTTCTGCCTCTCCACCAGGTCCTGCAACGTCGTTGCTTCCAGGACGCCGTCCATGACCTCTTTAAGCTGGCTCCAGATATCTCTGGTGGCGCAGAACTCCGACCGCTTACAGACCTCCGGATTATCGATACATTCCACCGGCGCCACCGAGCCTTCGAGCAGATGCATGATTTCAATCAATTTGATATCCGCGGGCTTCCTGGCCAGGGAGATGCCGCCTCTGGGCCCTTTGGTGCTCCAGATGATACCGCCGGCAATCAGGGGGGCGATAAGGTGCTCCAGATAAGGCAGGGAAA
>CAZXYV010000454.1:0-1510 GCA_964645025.1 uncultured Dehalococcoidaceae bacterium
TGGGCGATATCACCATGAGTGAGCGGACTCTATATTACAATCGGGCACGGCTATTGGATTACGAAGCGCTCACCGGTCGCAACTTACTTGAAGAGGAGTTCCAATCTATTACGGATGAAGCCCTGTCTAAACTCAAAATCGATGCCAAAACCCAGCGCATGGACTCCAGTTTTGTCGGTTCTTTCATCAAGCAGATGTCCAGGCTGGAGCTAATTGCCCAAGTGCTGCAGAACTTTTACCGGGACCTGCCGGAGGTGGAGCAGGCACGCTGGAAATCGAGTCTGGCTGACTATATTGAGAATGAAGCGGAGCACATTGCCTATCAACTAAAGCGGGTTGAAGTGGAAGAGCATCTTCAGAAACTGGGGAACTGGCTCTTCGAGCTTCACCGGGCTTATGAGGGTGATGCCAAAATCAGTGCCGGCAAAAGCTACCAGCATTTGAGCCGTATCTTACTGGAGCAATACAATATCGAGATAAGTCCAGAGCAAACCACCATAGTCGTCAAACCCGCCCGGGAAATCAGCCCGGCTTCGCTCCAGAATCCGGCGGATGATACTGCCACCTTCCGGCGCAAGAACGGCGCAACTTATAAGGGGGACTTATTAAATGTGGCGGAGACCTGTACCCCGGATAATCCGGTGCAACTGCTGACGGATATCAGCGTGTATCCCAATATGGCTGCCGATGATGTAATTCTAAGCGAACGCATTTCCCAGCTCAAGGAACGGACAGGCGTGGCAGAGCTAATTGTGGACGGCAACTACAGCGGGGAGAAAGCGGAGAGTGCTTGCCTGGCTGAGACGGTTAATCTGATACCAACTGACATAAAAGGACCTAAGCTGTCGTCAGATGCCATTCCCCTGGCTGAGTTTCACTTTGCAGGAAATCTGGTTGCCGCCTGCCCGGAGGGTCACGCCCCGCTTGACCAAATCTATAAAGCAGATAAAGGTCACCACATCGTCCATTTTGCTAAAGAAGTCTGTAACGGATGCGCACGCCGTAATAATTGCCCGATACGGCTGGGGAAAAAGCTCAACAGCCTGATATACAATGACCGTCAGGTGATTCTATCCCGCAGACGCCGGGCGCTGGGTGAAGAGGCATACCGGATAAAGTGTCTATTAAGGCCGGCGGTGGAAGGTACCATCAGCCAGTTCAAACGGCTCATGCACAACGGGAAACTGCGTGTTAGGGGACAAGGCCGTATACGCAATAGCGTCATTTTGATGGCTATCGGCATCAATTTCGGGCGGCTATGGGCTTATTCTCAGGAAAATGGGCTCGGTCTAGCCGTGTTACTTGCGATGACTATTTTCTTGTTAACGTACTTGGTTCTCAATTGGTTTAAAATGTCAAAAGTTTTAGCCTTTAATTCCGGCTAAATCCAGATATCGATTTTTACCTTTTTGCAGAAACGCCAATATTGGGATTTTTTTGGTGCTTGTATCTTGTTATTTGGTGATTGCGACCGACTCTGGTTTACCCCCGGTCAGTGCCTTAGACTCCA
>CAZXYV010000455.1:0-1507 GCA_964645025.1 uncultured Dehalococcoidaceae bacterium
AAGGTTATCGACGACATGTCCCTGGAAATCCCGGCCGGTACCAGCTTCGGTTTGCTGGGGCCTAACGGGGCCGGTAAGACCACCCTTATCCGCCTGCTGGTCGGTTTGCTAAAGCCGGCTGTCGGCAATATCCGGTGCCTGGGTAAAGCGCCTGCGCCGGCTAACGCCCGCTTGGTCGGCTATATGCCCCAGCTGCCGGCGCTCTACGCCGAGCTATCCGTGGAGCAGAATATCGACTTTTTTGCGCGCATCTACGGGATGAAGGACGTAAAAGATAGGGCCCCCCGCGTGGCCGAGGTCGTCAGGCTGGTTGACCTCTGGCCGAGGCGGAAAACGCAGGTCATGAAGCTGAGCGGCGGCATGAAACAGCGGGTCAGCCTGGGCTGCGCCATCGTCCACCGGCCGCCGCTGATTTTCCTGGACGAGCCCACGGTGGGCCTCGACCCGGAACTCCGGGTACACTTCTGGGAATACTTCGCCAGCCTGACGCAGAGCGGCGCGACCCTCATCATTTCCAGCCATACCATGGATGATGCCGCCCACTGCCAGAAGCTGGTTTTCCTGCGGCAGGGCCGGGTCATCGCGCTGGGGTCACCGGCGGAGCTAAGGGCCGCCACCGGCACGGCGGACGCCTCGCTGGAGGATGCCTTCCTCCACTTTATCAAGCTGGGGGAGGTGAAGCCAGATGACAAGTAGCACGCTGACCATCGCCCGCCGTATTATCACCCAGTTGGTACGCGACCGCCGTACCATCGCCCTGCTCGTCATCGCACCGCTGGTCATCGCCAGCATCGTAGGCGTCAGTATCCCCGATAAAAGAATGCTGGACTATATCGCGCCGGCCATACTGGCCGTGCTGATACTGTTTTTCGGCTTCCTGCTGACCGGTATCAGCGTCCTGAGGGAGCGCTCCCAGGGGACGATGGAGCGCTTGATGGCCTCGCCGGCCACGCGTCTGGATATCGTGGGGGGCTACCTGCTCGGCTTCCTGCTCTTCGCTCTTATCCAGACCCTGATAATCTTTTTCTACATGGTTTATGTCATCAAAGTGAACTTCCAGGGCGATTTATGGCAAATCCTGGTTTTCCAGGTAATCATCGGCATCGGCGCCGTCTGCCTGGGGACTTTCTTTTCCGTCTTCGCCAGGAACGAGTTCCAGATGATGCAATTTATCCCGTTAATCATCCTGCCGCAGATATTTCTCTGCGGACTGCTCTGGGAGGTGGAGAGTATGCCGGACTACCTGCAATGGATAGCCAAGTTCCTGCCGTTGACGTACGGTGTGGAAGGGATTAGAGCTTTGATGCTGCAAGGGCAGAGTCTGCTGGATATAGGTAAAGACATCGGCATTCTGGCGGCCTACGCGGTGGTATTGGTGGTATTAGCGGCTTTGACCTTGCGACGCGGCACGGCGGCGTGAAGAATAGCTGTGGGTTTGACTTTTGAGAAAAATGGTGAGCCGTGCAGGTCTCGAACCTGCGACCCGCAGATTAAAAGTCTGCTGCTC
>CAZXYV010000456.1:0-1506 GCA_964645025.1 uncultured Dehalococcoidaceae bacterium
TGGCTCCGGTACCAATCCAAGATTGCCCGGGTGATGCCGTTGACATCCAGCCCGTAAAAGGCATGCATCCACTCCCTATCGCCGTAGCCGGGGCAGTTCTTTTCGGTGAGGGCAATTCTCTTCAAAGGCAGCGATTTACTGTAATCGGCCATCATTTCACTAACGGCGCTGCCCAGGCCGCCGATGATGGAATGTTCCTCGAGAGTTATCACCCGCTGCGCCTGCTCCAGGAAAGATAAAAGCAACTCCTCGTTTAGCGGCTTGAGGCGGTAGATATCCACTATACCGGCATCGATAGAGTGCCCGGCGAGCTCTTCGGCTACCCTGAAAGCCTGCGGCACCATGATGCCCGTGGCCACGATGGCCAAATCACGCCCTTTTTTTAGCTGCGACAGTCCTTTGGAAAAGTCTTCGTTGTCGTCATAAAATAGCGGCAGCTTACCTTTATCAATGCGGACATAGACCGGCCCGCCACTTTTATAGGCTAGCCTGGCGGCCATCATGGCGGTAGTCGAGTCCGCCGGATTGAGGATGGTCATACCGGGCAGCGCCCGCATTATCGCGATGTCCTGTACCGCATGGTGGGTAGGCCCGTCACTGCTGTAGGTAATCCCCCCGCCGACGCCAATGACCGTTACCGGCAGGTACATGCCGCAAATATCAACTTTAATCTGCTCGTAGCAGCGCTGGGTCACGAACGGGGCGATGGTATAGATAAAGACCTTTTTGCCGGTTAAAGACAGCCCGGCGGCAACACTGACCATATTTTGTTCGGATACACCGACATTAAGGTACTGGCGGGGCAAATCGGCTTTAAAGCGGTTCAGACTGAATGCGCCCATATCAGCCGTCAGGAAAATAACGTTCCGGTCTTGCGACGCCAGATTATATACCTCGTCAAAAAAGGCATCCCTGATATCGATATCGGATATCTTTAAAGCGCCTGGACTCATATTGAGAGCTCCTGACGGGCTGTTTCCAGCTCTTTACCTGCCGGCACACCGTGGTGCCATTCCAACTGTCTTTCCATATAGGAAACGCCCTTGCCTTTAATGGTGTTGGCAATCACCACGAGCGGCCGGGCCGATTTACGGGAGCGGAAATCTTTGAAAGCGCCGAGCAGCTCCTCAAAGGAATGGCCGTTAACCTCTCTGGCTTCCCAGTTAAATCCCCGCCACTTTTTATCGAAAGGTTCGAGGTTTACGCTATCTTCAATAAAGTCCGTTACGCCCTGACGGTTGCGGTCGACGATGGCCACCAGGTTATGGAGCTTGTGCTGCGCGGCGAACATGGCGGCCTCCCATACCGAACCTTCCTGGCACTCGCCGTCTCCCAGCAGGACGACGGTCATGTATTTTTTACCGTCCATCTTGCCAGCCAGGGCGATTCCGGCGCCGATGCCCAGCCCGTGCCCGAGCGAGCCGGTATCCGCCTCGATGCCCGGCACGTTTCTATCCGGGTGGCCCCCCAGGCAGGAGCCTGACTGGCAGAAAGTGCTGAGCTGGG